>CAMYYQ010000043.1 GCA_947303535.1 uncultured Ruminococcus sp. | reverse complement strand
AAACGAAAAAGCACTTCTGAAAAATCAGAAGTGCTTTTTATTTGATCATACTTTTTTTAATAACATTTTTAATGCAGTAATTGTTTCTTTGCCAGCCAATCCATCAACGCCGTCCAGATCAAACCAAGACTGGAACTGCTCGATGGCAGTTGCAGTATTTTTGCCGTAATAGCCGTCAACTTTTATTGCAGAGAGAGCATACTTCTGAACATAATAATTCTGAGCAGATCTTATTTTCATATATGCATCCTGTATCCACAATACGTCTTCATACTTTCTTCCCGAATCAACATTTTTAGAATAATACTTTCTGCCATTATTTAAGTGATCAACATTCGGTGTTTTATATTTTGAGGTCGCTGCGTCTGCTGTAATAGAGTTTACGCTGAAAAATGATACATTGTTTGAAACTGCCGGTACACATGGGAGTGCGCACATAACTGCTGCTGATGCAACTACAAGAGCTTTTTTAATAGTATTCATTTTTAAAACCTTCTTTAATTAATATTGTATATAGTTTACGTAAATAAGCGCGCTTAATTTATGTACTGATTATAGCACTCATATTAATACTTGCCAATAGTTTTCATAAATTGTTCATATAATATCGGATAAATGCACAAACCGTTGTTTTTTTTACATATACCGCAATAATAAATGCATACGTGTTTTGTACGTTTTAACAACTGTTGACGGCTTATTTGACACGTTTGAATAGCAGGTCTGCAATTGGTTATACCAAATATTTCCGCAATATATCGCGGTTTAACCGCATATTTTCATTAGATTTCAGCAGTCTATACAAACAATACAAACCCATTCCGAGAATAAAAAAGCGGCATGGTCATGCCATGCCGCCGAATTATTATTAAGCCTTAGGTGCTAATGAAGTTACCTTTCCGAGGAGGAACATCTGTATCGTCATCGCATCGTTATTTGTAACGCTTCCGTTATTGCTTACAACAGAACCGTATTTCAGTCCCTTTGATGTGATATGATTCTTGTCAGTACCATTCACGCCGTATTTATTAGGATTTGCAAGGCTCTGCATGATGAGGACGATATCCGACATATCTACACTGCCGTCGCAGTTGGCATCGCCCCATACTCCGTCAGTATCAATAACGCTCGTTGTTGTCTGAGGAGTTGTTACTGTAGTCGAATTTGTTGCAGAAGTAGTTGTCTTGCTTGTTGTTTCAGTTGTAGTTGTTTCAGTTGTGGTCTTGCTCGTTGTAGCAGTAGTTGTTGTAGTGGTAGTAGTTACAGGCTTTGTAGTAGTTGTTGTCTTTGGAACAACTACGCCGCTGCCGCTTGTACCGCCGTCAAGATTGCTGCCCTCGCCTGAAGCAACGAAATCGCCAAGTGAAACACCGTTGCCTGCTGTTCCGAGAGGTATCTTATGGTCAAGGCTTATGAACTTGCCGCTTGCAGTCTGCCAGAGTGCAGGCTCTACGAATGCGTACTTCTCGTCGTCCCACTTCTGGAAGTTATCATACATGAGTCCGCCTGTATCTGAGGAGTTCTCATTGAAGCACCAGAATGTGTGGTGGATACGCTTCTTTATCATGTAGTCACGAAGAGTTTTGAGCCAGTGAGTATTTGCGCCTGACGGGTCGTTTTCCTTGTCGATGAAGCCGCCCCATTCACCCATGAGAAGCGGAGCTATATGATCTTCTACAAGATATGCCCATGTGTCGTGCCAGTATTCTTTAAGGAGAGACTCCTCATCGAACTTATAGCTTGTCCAGTTTGGCTTTGTACCTGTTAAGTGGAACCATTCCTGCTCATATACGAACGGACCGTAATCGTGTGGAGAATAAACCAGCTGGCTCTGATGCTCGCCCAGGTCTACAGGGAAATCCTTCGCACCGCGGAAGTTAGCTCCCCACCATGCGCCGTAATACGGCTGATACTCTGACTCGCCATAGTGAGCGTAGTCGGTAGAAGGTGAGTTCCAGTCGTAACCTTTTTCTATCTTCGGGTATACCTCGATACCCTCGACCATGATAAGAAGATTAGGGTTCTTGTCGAGACAAGCCTTAGCACCCTTTTCAGCACCGTAACGCCAGTTGTTGGCATCGGAAGAACCGTCCCATTTTGCAAAGCTGCCCTCATCTCTTTTTCCATGAGGCTCGTTCTTTAAGTCGATAGCGATAACAGTATCGTCGTCCTTGTAGTAGTCTGCGAACCATGCAAGAGCATCGAGCCAGTCCTTCTCGCTGAAGCTGCTGTCGTACCAGAGCGGGAAGTTATGACCTGCGGAGTTAGTAGTAGCGCAGTGGATATCCATCATTATCTTGATGCCGTCCTCTCTGCACCATTCAACTACCTTGTTCCAGATGTCGAAGCTGTACATAGGTGTACCGCCCTCAACTCCCTCAACAGTAAGCTCAGGGTTCTTGTACTCGTTGAGCTTGATTATGGGATCGGGCTTCTTAGCCTTCCACTGGAGAAGTATCTCTGTGGACATAGGTACACGGAGAAGATTGAAGCCGTGATCTGCGATAAGATCAAGACAGTCGTGAACGTTTGCCGACCATGCACCGTCAAAGATCTGGCTTCCTACGTTGTAGCCGAACCAGTTTACACCTGTCAGCCACACCTCATTGCCGTTCATATCAACGATCTGTGCTTTATCGTTGACATGGAGCCAGTCATCATGGTACTCGTCGGGAGCAGCCATTACAGTTGCTGCTCTTTCGGGAAGCTGGTTTAAAGCAGGAATGAATACTGCGGCAGCTGCTGAAACTGCTGCCAGCCTCTTAAAAAATGATTTTGACATATTAAGACCCCTCTCAATATAGATTTTTCAGCAATTTTACGAAATTGTCAACATCATTATAACCCATTTTGCCCGAATTGTCAACGATATTTTGCATAATAATGATTGAATTAATAAAGTATCATCTTTATTCTCACTTATCATTAAACTCAGCCTTTAGCCTTTAGGCTTTAGCTATTAGCCAATGTGTCGCCTTCGGCGAATTATTTAAATAATGTGAGCGTAAGCGAACTCATTCGGCTAATGCCTAATGACTAACGGCTAATGGCTCTATTGTACAGGGATCCTGTTCGCCTGAACATACAGTATAAAACTCGGAGCATCAGCTCAGAAGCTCCTCCCTCATCAGCGCAATGAGCTTTTTTTCGCGCCTTGACACCTGCACCTGTGTCATACCAAGTGCCTTTGCGGTCTTTGACTGGGTAAGCCCTTTGAAGTATCTCAGCTCAAGAAGTGCGCGGTCATTTGGTTCGAGCCTGTCCATTATCTGCCGAAGCGCAAGCAGGTCGGTTATGCTCTCGTCGGGTGACTCCGTAGGGATATCCGTCTGCCCCTCGTCATCGTCACCTGCTGTAAGGGAAATAAGGGGCTGGCTCACGCACAGCGCCTCGGATACATCGCTTTCTTTTTCCCCCGAAAGCTTTGCAAGCTCTGTTATGGTCGGCTCTCGCATCTCACGCTGTCTGAACTCCTCACAAAGCCGCTGCAAACGCAGTGAAAGCTCCTTTAAGCCGCGGCTGACGCGGATAGCTCCGCCGTCACGGAAAAGCCGCTTTATCTCGCCGAGTATCACAGGTACGGCATAGGTGGAGAACTTCACTCCCCGTCCGCTGTCAAACGCTTTTACAGCTTTGAGAAGTCCGATACAGCCTGCGGAATACAGGTCATCGTACTCTATGCCACGTCCGCGGAAACGGTTTGCGCAGAGGTGAACAAGTCCCAGATTTTCTTCTGCAAGTGGCTTCTTTGTCTCAGTCTCCATGTGCGGAAAGCCTCTTTCTCATGGTGACGGTAGTTCCCTTATCGGGAGTGCTCTTCACCTTTAGCCTGTCCATGAAAGACTGCATCACTGAAAAACCAAGTCCCGAACGCTCTTCCTCGGGAGCTGTGGTGAAAAGCGGCTCCATTGCCTGCTCCACATCTTCTATGCCGCGGCCCTTGTCCTTGACTCTTATGTATATGACCCTTTCGGGCAGCAGCCGCACCGTAAGCTCGATATTTCCCTTTTTGTTCCTGTAGCCGTGGACTACCGCATTAGTGACCGCTTCCGACACGGCTGTACGTATGTCGGAAAGCTCCTCCACAGTGGGGTCTGCCTGTATCAGAAATGATGACACCACCGCCCTTGCTGCGCCCTCGTTTACTGACAGTGACGGCATGGTGAATTTTATCTCGTTGAGTATTTCCATTTTTCTTCTCCTTTATCGTATTTTTACTATCCTCTCTATGCCCGAAAGCTTCAGTACACGCCTTATGTATGGCTGTGGATTGCGTACCTCAAGTGCGCCGCCGCACTCCTTCATCAGCTTGCTCCTGCCCATTATAAGTCCTATGCCCGAGCTGTCCATAAATGTTATGCCGCCGAAGTCTATGGCAAGCTGCCGCGGCTGTGCACTGACTATGAAACGGTCAAGCTCCGCACGGAGCTCCTTTGCGTTGTGGTGGTCAATTTCACCACTGAGGGTGGCAATTGCCGCTCCATTCTCGCTTTTTATATCTATTTTCAATGCTGTACCTCCTTTTCGCTGCCCTTTGCAGCCTTTTCTTGCCCCATTATACCACCGCAGCACTGAGTTTTTTGTCGAAACTCATACCCTGCAAGTGTTTTTATGGAAAGAGCAGAAAATGAGTTGCAAGCCGCGGATTTTAATGATATAATGGATTAGCAACTGTTTTAGGAGGAATAATATGATATTATATTTCTCGGCTACGGGAAATACGGAGTTCCTGGCTAAAGAGATCGCTGAAAAAACAGGCGATCAGTGCCTTAATCTCCTTGAAAGGATAAAAAATAAGGACTACTCCGAGATACGCTCGGATAAGCCCTTCGTTATATGTGCTCCCGTTTACGTATGCGAAATGCCGCGCTTTTTCAGCGATTATATCAGAAAAGTGCCGCTGAAAGGCTGCAAGGACGTATATTTCATAGTCAACAGTGCAGGCTACGGCGGTATATCGGGCTATCTTGCAAAGAAGATCGCAAGGCACAAGAAGCTGTGCTTCAAGGGCTATAACGAGATCGTCATGCCGCGAAACTACTTCATCAGCCATTATCCCGTGCAGACAAAGGACGAGATAAAGGAGCGTCTTGTAAACGCCTGCGAAAAAGTCAACGAGATAGCGGATAAGATAAAAAATGGTGAAAAGCTGCAATCGCGGTATATCTTCATGTTTGAAAAGATAATCACTATCCCTTTCAATCCCGTATGGTCAAAATACAAGATGAAAGCAAAGGATTTTTTCACCACCGACAGCTGTATCGGCTGCGGAAAATGTGCGAGAGTCTGTCCGCTGAACAATATCATCATAAAAGACAAAAAGCCCGTCTGGGGTGACAACTGCACACACTGTATGGCGTGTATCGGCAACTGTCCGAAAGATGCAGTATTTTACGGAACAGTCACCCGTGAAAAGGGCAAATACAACTTCAATGACTACAAGTATATGCTGAATGAAAAAACATCATCAGCTGTAAAAAACAAGGATCACCAAAGGAGAAAACATGGCTAAACAATTCTGGAAAGGCAGTACTCTGCTTGCTCCCGTGCCTGCCGCCCTCGTTACCTGCGGCACTATGGAAAAACCTAATGTCCTCACAATAGGCTGGACGGGCATAGTATGTACAAGACCGCCTATGACCTATATTTCCGTGCGTCCCGAACGCTACTCCCACAACATCATCAAGGAGTCGGGTGAATTCGTCATAAATCTCACTACCTCGGCTATGTGCCGCGAAACCGACTTCTGCGGAGTCAAAAGCGGCAAGGATATGGATAAGCTTGCTGCCTGCGGCTTTCACACATTACCCGCTCAGAAGGTCAATGCTCCCCTTATCGAGGAATGTCCTCTCAGCCTTGAATGTAAAGTTACGGAATCAAAGCTTCTTGGCTCCCATACCATGTTCCTTGCAGAGATAGTCGGCATCGACGCTGACGAAAAATACATAGACAGCAAGGGCAAGCTTAATTTGCAGCAGTGCGGTCTCATGGCTTTTGCTCACGGCGAGTATTTCGCTATCGGCAGAAAGCTTGGCGATTTCGGCTTCTCCGTCAGAAAAAAGAAAAAGCACCGCAAGCCGCCTAAGAAGTCATGAGGAGATATCCTCGATGAACTGCCGCAGCTCATGTTCGGTATCAAAGCTTATGCCTTTGCTGAGCTGCTGCCTGTCCATGTCCGAAAGCAGCGACATATCCACATCTATGAAAATGTACGGCTCGTCACTGCCGCATCGGAACACTACTGCCCGTCCGCCGTATTCGCGGACTGTATATTCTGGAGTATCCTGTTCTATAGCTGCTGCCGCAAGACGGGTCTCAACTTTCTTTTTGCGGACAGCCTGTCCGAGTGTGCATATCACCATAAAGGCTGAAACAGTTATGGCAGTGACCATAGTAAAATATATTTTTTTCGCGTTCCTGTATGTCATATTTTTACTCCCTTTACGTTTATCATGTGCGGTGTTGCATTAAGCATTAAATATTATCGCCCGTTTTTTCGATATTATACAAAATGCTGAATTTTCGGAAACCTAATAACATTTCATCTCAAACGTGCTATAATATAAAATGTATATAAATGTACAAAAATAAATAATATAAAATCTTTGAAAGGAGCTGCCGCCGCTTTAAGACGGTCATTCTGACAAAATGAAAAATAAAAACTTCGAGCCTTCTCCTCAGTTTGATGGCAACATGAGAGAAGCTCCGCCAACACCACCAAAAAAGAAAAAGAAAAAACACAGCAAAGCCTTTATTATCTTTAAGAAACTGATGACTGTCATCGCTACCACTTTGCTGTCTCTGCTGCTTGTCATCATCATAACGGGTACTATCGTTAGTACAGCTATGGCGGCTTACGTCCTCAACTTCATGGACGAGTCCACAAACGTTACTTTGCAGCAGCTCGAATCAGGAAGCGATACCTACTTCTACGGAAACGAAACAAATGAGAACGGCGAAAAGGAGCTCGCTGTAATACACAGAATAAAGAGCGACTTCCAGCGTATCCCCGTTTCTATCGACAGAATCCCACAGCACGTAAGAAATGCCTTCGTTTATACTGAGGATGAGCGTTTCTACGTACACGACGGTGTTGACTATAAGCGTACTTTCTCCGCTTTCCTCAACCTGTTCCTCCACTTCTACGATACCGAGCAGGGTGGTTCGACTATCACTCAGCAGCTCATCAAGAACCTGACAGGTGATGACGAGCGCTCTCCGCAGCGTAAGATACGTGAGATCTTCTCTGCGATGCAGCTTGAAAAGACCTACTCAAAGGACGAGATCCTTGAAGAGTACCTCAACTATATCGGATTCGGCGGTCCTATCAACGGTATACAGCTTGCTGCTACACGTTATTTCGGAAAGAGCGTTGAGGAGCTTACAGTTCCCGAAGCTGCCGTACTTGCCGCTATCCCTCAGAGCCCTGAGTGGTACGGTCCGTTCGT
>CAMYYQ010000042.1 GCA_947303535.1 uncultured Ruminococcus sp. | reverse complement strand
TGATGTTCCTGATAATATCGCAAAAGAGATAGCTTCACTGCCTCATGTATACGATACAGACCTCAGCAACGGCAAGCTCACGGTTTACTGCTCGGGCGGCAAGCATAATCTTACAAGAGTACTTGAAGTGCTTCAGAAGAACGAGCTCAGCTTCGGCAGAGTATATACAGAGCTTCCCACGCTCAATGACGTATTCCTTGAAATAACAGGAAAAGCACTCAGAGACAAGGAGGAATGACCATGTTCATGCATATCCTTAAATATGAGCTGAAAAACGGTCTGCGCACAAAAGACCTTATCATATGGCTCATACTCTTTCCCATAATCCTCGGCACCTGTTTCAAGGTGGCTTTCGGAAGCATTTACGAAAAGACCGAGAAATTCAGCTCAATACCCGTTGCAATAGTTGAAGAAAGCGAAAATCCTGCTTTCAAGCAGGTCATCGAGGGCATTGAAAAGGCTGATGATCCCTTCCTCAAAGCAAGCTTTACAGATAAGGAAAAGGCTGAAAAGATGCTTGATGACGGAGATGTTGAGGGAATAATCTTTACCTCCGATGATATCAGGCTCACAGTAAAGGAAAAGGGTATACGCGAGACGATGCTGAAATCCTTTATCGAGCAGTATAAAGTCCGCGAAAAAATAGCTATGGACGCTATAAATACTGCTCCCGAAAAGGCTCAGGAGGTAATTGCTTCACTCACATCTGAGACAGCTTCTACGTGCAAGGATATACCTCTTACACAGGGCAACCCTGATATGTATATCCAGTATTTCTATAATCTCATTGCTATGGTCGCAATGTTTGGCTGTATAACAGGTATGCATATCACTATACAGAATCAGGCAAATCTTTCACCTCTCGGTGCAAGAAACAACTGCTCACCTGCACCGAAATCAATAAATATACTCGCTTGTCTTACAGGCAGCTTTATACTTGAGACAATATGTATGCTGATATGTGTTACTTATCTTACATTCGTTCTCAAAGTAGATTTCGGCGACAGACTGTGGCTGGTTTATCCGTCGGCTGTACTCGGCGGTATCACAGGAGTTTCCTTTGGCTTCTTTGTTGGTTCACTTACCCACATAGGAGAAAAGGCAAAGAGTGCGCTGCTTGTTTCAATATCAATGCTGCTGTGTTTTTGCAGCGGCCTTATGGTGGGCAATATGAAGGCTATTATAGCAGCAAGGATACCGTGGTTCAATAATATCAATCCTGCAGCAGTGATCGCTGACTGCTTCTACTGCCTCAATATCTATGAGGACTATGACCGTTTCATATCAAAGCTCATAACTATGGCTGTAATATCTGTTTTGTTTATAGTTCTTGGCTTTGTGACTTCAAGGAGGAAGAAATATGCAAGTATTTAAGGCTATGTTCAAGGTAATGAGGAGCAGGCTTCCCTCAGCATTGATATATATTGTCTGCTTTATTGTAATATCCGCAATAATTGCAAATGCTTCCACCAAGGACAACAAGTTTGAAGCAAGCAGGCTCAATGTATGCATATTCGATGAGGACGATACTGCCGAAAGTCACGCTCTGGCAGACTTTATAAAGAAAAACAATGATATAGTTGAAATAGAGAATGACAGGGATATTATCATAGATTCGCTTTACTACAAAAGAATTGATTATGCTCTCATAATCAACAAGGGCTACGCTGAAAAGATCAAAGCAGGGGAAACATCAGAGCTTTTTGGCAGCTATCACATGGACGACAGCTTTTCTGTAGTGTATATGGGACAGGTGCTTGACGAGTATGTCAACTCTGTAAAGGCTTATCTCAGCATGGGCAATACCTTTGATGAGGCTGTTGCAAGTGCAGAAGAAGCATTGTCTCAGAATGCAGAGGTAAATATGTTCAGAGCAGACAAAGGCGGCAATTCACACTTCAGCGTTGATTTTGCAGGCTACTTCCAGTATATGCCATATATACTCGTATCTATCATTATCAGTGTGGTAAGCCTTGTACTTGTTACTATGAACAAAAAGGATATACGCTACCGTACAAGCTGTTCATGCCTGAAAGAATCATCATATACATTCCAGCTTTTCCTCGGAAGCTTCCTGTTTGTGTTTATAATATGGCTGCTGTTTATGGTAGCAGGTATGATACTAAACAAGGAGGTATACACAGGGAGAGCATGGTATGCAGTTCTCAACAGCTTCATATTCTCGATAGTTGTCGGCACTATGGCTGTGCTTGTAGCAAGCTTTGAACCCAAGGACAACGTACTCAATCTGATAACACAGGTGCTGGGACTTGGTATGAGCTTCTTCTGCGGTATATTTATCCCCGTGGAAGTACTCAGCGACAAGGTGCTTTCTGTTGCAAGGTTCTTGCCAGCTTACTGGTACGTAAGAGCAAATAACATGATAGCTGATATCACTCAGTTTGAATTAAGTGAAGTAGTACAGTGCTATCTGATACAGTTAGGATTTGCAGCAGCTATGGTCATTATCACTCTGCTTGTCCGCAAGGTAAAGTATAGCGGTGCAGCTATCGGTACTGCCGTAAAAAAAGCAGCAGCTGCTGAGCATTAAGATGTAAATTAATATTGAGCAGAAAGGGCGCACGGAAGTGCGCCCTTGTTTATATTTGTAGTACCAATATGCTGCAAAAAGTGACAAATGTCACTACAGTAATGACATTTGTTATCTATCATTTTTCAGAACTGTGTGATAAAATAAAGTCACGATGAATTTACGTGAAACGTTCCAATATACACTAAATAACTACTAAGGAGGGGCTTATATGAAAACGATCATGAAAAAAACACTATGCATACTATCAAGTGCCGTTCTGCTGTGCGGTCTGACAGCTTTACCCGCAGGCGCGAAAAGCTTAGATCCGGAAAATATTGTAAAATTAGAACCAGAGCTAAAACCACAGTCCGGTCGTACTTTTAATCCATACAAAAACACAGAGTTCGTACTGAAGCAGAATAAGTTCAATATAAGGCTCGGTGAAGCTGCTGTTCTTGAAGTGGGCAAGAAATACAAACTGTTAGACGAAGCTCATTCCTTTCCAAGACCTGAGAAAATAATACTTTCAATGGACGATATAGACCTGCTTAGACTCAGATTTCAGTGGTATGATGAGAACGGTCCTATCGAGGGAGCTACTTCATACACATATAAAGCCTATACACCCGGCAAATACTTCTGCGTTGTAACTATGATAGGCCGTTTATGGATAACTGATACAGCAGCTGTAAATGTAAGGATACTGCCTCCTGTTCTTGATCCTGTTCCGAGACCTGAGCCGACAATTCCCGTCAAACCGGGACCACTGCCTATTTAAGAAAAACAGATATAAAAATTGTTCAATGAGGGTAAAACAATGGCGGATAAAGAGGAATGACCTCTTATCCGCCATTGTGATCATATATGCAGTTTTTCTTTTATAATATTGCAGACTTCTTCCTTATGCTGCTGATAGTAGAAATGGTCGCCCGAAAACGGGTACAGACTGCATTTGCCGTTTGTATATCTGCTCCAGCTGCTCATATCCACATTCTGCATAAGAGGATCTTCTGTGCCATAGATAACTGTTATATCGCAGTCGAATTTAATATCATCAGGTGAAGCATTGTATTTTTCAGCCATACGCACATCTGTACACAGTATGCGGTTGAGAAGTTTTACAAATGCATGATCCTGCTGCGGAACAGGTGTAGCGGACGAGAGCGAATTTGCTGTGAAGAATGATATTATTTCTTCATCGGAGGCAGTTTCTATATTCTCGAAGCAGTGTACACCTTCATCGGGAGGATTTTTTCCCGAAAGAAAGATGTGACAGGGCTGTGGTAGTCCCTTTGCCTTTGTCTGTCGTACAAATTCCGTCACAAGGACTGTACCCATGCTGTGACCGAAAAGTGCATATTCGCCTGTGAGCTGCTCGGAGTGCTGTTCTATGAGGTCTGCTACACAGTCGGCAACATTATCCAGCATAGGCTCTGACAGGCGCGTAAAGCGTCCTGAAAGCTCCATAGGTATAACTGTCGTATCCTTTGGCAGGAAACGCTTGAATGAGACATAGCTCTTTGCTGAGCCGCCTGCGTGTGAGAAGAAGAATAGTACCATATTATTCCTCAACAGGTGTGCCCTTTTCGTTGAGGAGATCGAATATCTCGCCTACCTTGCTGATAGAAGCAACCAGTGAAAGAGGTACATTGAGCTTGAAAGTCTCTGTTATCTCTGAACCGAGACCGAAAAGTCCGAGTGAATCGAGGTAGAGATCGTCGTAAACGTCTGTATCTCTTGTTATCTCTGAAGCGTCAACGCCTACATAATCGGAAATTGCCTGTGTGAAGTCTTCAAATTTAAGATTATTCATTATTTATACTCCTTTTTTCTCAGGTATTTGAACTGTATCTTGCCGATATCCTTTGGTATTTCCTCAACGAGAACTACCTTATCAGGTACTTTGTATGCTGAGAGCTTTCCGTCGAAGTAGCGAGCCAGCTCACCGCGGGTAACCTTTTCTTCGCCCTTTGGCTGGATATATGCAACGATCTGCTGTCCGATAACAGGATGCGGCTCATCAGTAACAGCAGCTGCTGCTATCTTTGGATGAGTAAGGAGACAAGCCTCAACTTCCTCAGCGTGAACGAGGTTTCCGCCGCGCTTGATTATACGCTTGCTTCTTCCTGCGAAACGTACTATACCGCCGGGAAGCTTGTTTACAAGGTCGCCTGTGCAGAACCAGCGTCTGCCCTGCTCGTCTGTGAGTATCTTCTCAGCGGAGAGCTCGGGATTGCCGAAATATTCAGTGATAACGCCGTCTGTATATACACACAGCTCACCTGTTTCGCCCTCGGGTACTTCATTCTTGTTTTCGTCGATTACACGTACATCAGTGAAGCTGAGCTTCTTGAAGTCACTTGGGTCTGTACCGTTGTCGATAGCGGAATCCCATACGACCATTGTGCAGGTCTCGGAAGAACCGATAACGTTTACTACACGGATACCAAGCTTCTCAACGAAGATATCGGCTATCTCCCTGGGGAGAACTTCTCCCGCGAAGTAGCAGATACGGACGCTTGAAAGGTCGTACTTGTCAAAATCGGGTGTGGACAGCAGAACCTTTGCAAGAGTGGAGGTGAGCTGGATAACGTTTATCCTGTACTTCTGAACAGTTTCAAGGAAGGTTATGGGGTTGAACTGAGGCTGGTACATTACCGTACCGCCCTTGAGCACCATCTGCTGACCCATGCCGAAGCCGCCCTGATGATAGAGGGTCATGCCCAGCATCATAACGTCGTCGGATCTGAATTCCAGATAGTCGCCCATATCCTCCTGTGTGGACAGGAAGCCGCCCGAAGGTACGGAGAGTATCTTGGGAGTACCTGTGCTGCCCGATGTGCAGGCAAGTGACATGGTGTGGAGGTACTCGGGCTCGAATATATCGCAGTCACTGCTGCCGTACTCTGCCATGAACTTTTCGGCGGAGATATAGCAGCTGTCCTGCGGGATAACGCTGTCGTCGGCGAAGCAGATGACCCTGTCAAGGGTGAGACTGGCAGGTATGAGCTCGCATACAGCTCCGAAGTTATTGTTGTTTCTGTACATCTCGGTAATGAACATCACCTTTGAGGTGGTGGCGGGTATGAGCCTTGAGAGCTCGAGAGAGCCGCTCTGGGGATCCATGGGCACGGGCTGTGCGCCTATCCTTACCGCAGACCAGAACACCAGATACCACTCGATGCTGTTGGGCATACATATGCCCACCTTATCGTTGGCGCCTATGCCTGCTTTCTTCATGGCAGAGCCGAGAACGGCGGTCTTTTCCATGAACTGACCGTAGGTGAGCTCGTTCTCATCTATCCTCAGCAGAACCTTGTCAGGAGTTTCCTGAGCGTATCTGCTGTAGTAATCGAAAAACTTCTTTGACATCCTTATTTTCCCCCGTTAAGTCTTGCAGCGATGAAGTCCGCTGCGATATGCTTTACCCAGTGGTACTGCTCGCCCACGGGCATTGCGTGCATGATGGTCTCCTCGGAGACGTATGCAGGCTTATCCTCTATGTGTATGCACTCCTTGTAGCCCTTTGCCTTGCTGAGAAGCTTCTGTGAGGCCTCGGGAGTCATCCAGTTGTCGTCGCTGCTGTACACCATGAGGAAGTCCGACTTGTGTGTGCCCTGCTCCAGCTTCTTCATACCCTCGAGGTAATCGTCGCCGTACTGGTAGGAGCTCCACTTGCCGCGCTTCATCCATACGGGTATGCTGTCCTGATCCGCAAAGTTCATGAGAAGAGGGAAGAGGCTTACGCATACCTTTGCGTTCTTGCGCTTTACCGTTGAGCGGAAGGCGTAGCCGCCGCCCATGCAGAGTCCGAAGTTGCCCAGCTCTGTGCTGCTGAGCTTGTCTGTGCCGTCGATGTAGTTGTATATGCCCTCAAATGCGGCCTCTATCTCCTTGCCGCCGCACTTGATGCCGTTGTGGATGATAGCTCCGCCTGCGCCGGGCATATCGGGAGTTATCACTGCGATGCCTCTCTCGTTGAGGGGAGCGGCCAGCATTTCAAGCTCCTCCTTGCAGCTGCCTATGCCCGAGTAGGTGATGACAACGGGATAGTTCTTCTTTCTGCCCGAATCGGGGAAGTGTATATAAGCGGGGAGCTTGCCGTATTTCGTATCTATCTCGATATACTGTATCCTGTTCCCGCAGAGCTTTATGTAGCGTCTGTAGCTCTCCTCAAGACCGCTGTAGATCTCTCTCTTGTGCTCGACGTCCTCTATATTTATCATAAAGCAGGCGTAGTGGCACTGTGCCACCATTTTCGCATATTCTCTTGCTGAGACAAGATTGCCTGCAGCCTCTGCCTTGTCGCGGAGCTCAGCATAGCGGTCTATCTTTGCGTGCCATTCGTCCAGCCATACTCCCTGTATCTGTTTGCCGCTCTTGACCTTGATACTGTCTATCTTCTTGAGTATGTATTCAAGATCGAAGGGATCAGCGCCATAGAGTAAGGATCGTGTTGCCACGGGATTGAGAAGGTCTCTGATTGCCCATTTCATATTTATCTGTTCCTTTCGTTTAAATCAGCCCGTATACCGCCAGGCGCCCTCGCGGGTCATTTCGGTGAACTGCATATATATGCGGTAGGGGTCGACTTTTGTATGCTTCTGTATAAGGCTGAGCATCCTGTCAGCCAGTTCCTTCAGGAAGGCGGCCTTGTCGTCTGTGCACTCCTGCGGGAGTATGTATCTGAACTCGGCGAAGAACACCGTATCCTCCGAGCGGTTCATATACATTGCACAGTCGTCCAGCATTACCATTATTGCAGGCAGGGGCTTCCTGAGTATCTCAGCCAGCTCGCTTGCCGCCTCGTCAAGGAAGTCTGTCCTTGCAGCGGGGGAGCTGAACCTGAAGTTCGTTTTCATCTGTGCTATCGGCATAACTATTTATCCTTTCAGTGGGGCGGATGTATTTCAGCCCTCGTA
>CAMYYQ010000041.1 GCA_947303535.1 uncultured Ruminococcus sp. | reverse complement strand
ATATGCTCAGCAGATCAGAAAAGAGACTTCTGACATATCAGATGAAGATCCAGAGTTCAGGGTCAACCTTTGAGCGTATACCATTATTTTTAATGTATCTGCCTCAGATGTTGTCTACAAGAAAATATATAAAAGATCGAAATGCACGTATTGCCGGTGATAAACAGGTAATAAGGCAGATGAAAGAATTTGATAATTAAACAGGCTTTCTTTACAGATAGAGGGGATATACCGTATAAAAATACTATCTGAGATAATGATGCCTGAAAGGAGTATAATTATGAAGATCCCGTTTGTATCTTTTCTCCCGATGGAGAAGGAACTGAATGAAGATATCAGAAATGCTTTTGAGCGTGTGTTTGATCGTTCATGGTATATAGAAGGCAAGGAAGATGAAGCATTTGAAGCTGCATTTGCTGAATACTGCGGTGTTGACTACTGTATCGGCTGCGGCAACGGCTTAGATGCTCTTATGCTTGCTCTGAAAGCACTTGGCGTAGGAGCAGGTGACGAGGTCATCGTTCCTTCTAATACATATATTGCAACCGCACTTGCCGTAACATATGTCGGAGCTGTTCCTGTATTTGTAGAGCCCGATATCAATACATTCCTCATTGATCCTGCACTGATCGAAAGTGCTGTCACAGAAAAGACAAAGGCTGTCATGCCTGTACATCTTTACGGACAGGCTTGCGATATGGACGCTATCATGGACATCGCAAGAAAGCACAGCTTATTCGTAGTTGAGGATTGTGCGCAGGCTCATGGTGCTACATATAAGGGCAAGCGCGTAGGTTCATTCGGAGATGCAGCAGGCTTTAGCTTCTATCCCGGAAAGAATCTCGGTGCTCTGGGTGATGCAGGTGCAGCTGTTACAAATAACAAGGAAATAGCCGATAAGATACGTGCACTGGGCAACTATGGTTCGGATTACAAATATCATCATATATATAAGGGCAATAACAGCAGACTTGACGAAATGCAGGCTGCATTCCTGTCTGCAAAGCTTACTCATCTTGACAGAATGAATGAGGAAAGAAGAAGGATCGCCAATATGTATTCAGAGGGTATCAGAAATCCCAAGGTCATCACTCCTGTTGTCAAGGAGCAGTGTGTCCCTGTATGGCATATCTATGGAATACGATGCAAGGAAAGAGATGCTCTCGAAAAGTTCCTGAATGATAAGGGAATAGGTACAAACAAGCATTATCCTATACCTATGCATATGCAGGAATGTTATAAGGACCTCGGGATCGCTCAGGGAGAGCTTCCTGTTGCAGAGGAGATAAGCGCTACAGAGCTTAGTCTGCCTATGTATTACGGAATGACCAATGAAGAGATACAGTATGTTATTGACGCGATCAATGCATTTTAACAGGTGATTATATGTATTTAAGAAAACTTGAATTAAAAGATGCACCGCTTATGCTTGCCTGGATGCATGACAAGAGCGTTGTAAAAAATCTTAAAGCAAATTTCGCATCAAAGACTATCTCTGACTGCGAGGCATTTATCAGATCAAGCTGGGAGGACAAGGAGAATATCAACCTTGCCATTGCAACTGATACAGACGAGTATATGGGAACTGTAAGCCTCAAGCATATAGAAAATGGTTCAGCAGAATTTGCTATCACTGTCAGAGCGGAGGCAATGGGAAAGGGCTATTCCTGGTTCGGTATGGAAGCCATAATCGAAAAGGCTTTCAGTGAATATGGTCTTGAGTGCGTTTACTGGTGCGTTTCAAGAGTAAATGAACGTGCTGTGAGATTTTATGACAAGCATAATTTCCACGAAGCACTTGATATTCCTGCTTCTGTAATGGCAAGATATTCGGATATGATAGATCTGAAATGGTATTCTGTGCTTAAAGGTGATGATTTTACAAGCAAAGACGCTGTAGCAGGCTGTAAGGTTATACATATCAAGACTATACCTACAGTTGACGCAGGTGAATTGTCATTCTTTGAAACAGGAAAGGATCTCCCTTTTGAAATTAAGAGAATGTACTATATCTCAAAAGTTCCGGAAGGCGTAAGAAGAGGATTTCATGCTCATAAAGAGCTGAAGCAGCTGCTTTTCTGTCCTTACGGAAGGATACAGCTTATTCTCGAAAACAAGAACGGAAGAGAAGAGATCGAGCTTTCGGATCCTTCTATCGGCGTTATTATCGATCAGCCAACATGGAGAGAGATGCTTTGGTTACAGAAGGATTCTGTTTTATGTGTGGCAGCATCTGATTATTATAAAGTTGAAGATTATATAAGAGATTACGACGAGTTTCGGAAGTATATAGATCTTTAAATATCTGGGAGGAAATCTGTTTGACTTTATCTATTAGCAAGCTGAGGCATAAATGGGGCTCAATGTCCAAGGAAGCAAGAGCTTCGGTAGCGTATACCATATGCAGCATTGTTCAGAAATGTATCTCGTTCATAAATATGCCTATTTTTTGCAGGCTTATGACAACTGATGAATACGGTGAAATGACTGTTTACTCATCATGGTCAGGTATTTTCTCAATAATTCTGACTCTGAATCTTGCATACGGCTCTTTCTCACCTGCAATGCTTAAATTTGAAAAAGACAGAGACAGGTATATATCCTCGATACAGGGCATCTGGCTTGTATTGTGCGGTTTCTTCCTTGCGATATATCTTCCGTTCCAAAGCTTCTGGAACGGAGTACTGAAATTACCGACACTGTTTGTATTGTTCCTCGTTCTTGAGACGCTGTCGATAAACTCTGTAAATCTGTGGAGCGGCAAAAAGCGATTTGACTATGAGTACAAACCCGTAGTTGCGCTGACGCTCTTAATGTCACTGGCAAATACCGCTGTTTCACTTGCTTTTGTTCTGCTCAGCGAAGAAAAGGGTTCAGCACGTATCATAGGTCACGTTGTTGCCACTGTTGCTTTTGGTATTATCATATTCAGTCTGAATACGATAAGAGGAAAGAATTTATTCCATAAGGAATACTGGAAATACGCTTTAGGCTTTAATATCCCGTTGCTGGCGTATTATCTTTCACAGATGATATTCAATCAGAGCGACCGTATAATGATCGACCGTTACTGCGGAAAAGGTAAAGCAGCTATATATGGTGTTGCATATACATTAGCTATGATACTTACATTCGTTCTTAATGCGATAAATAATTCATACGTTCCGTGGTTCTATAAAAAGATCAAGGAAGGTAAGGAAGAAGAGAATGCAAAGGTCGCCAACGGTATCGCTATACTTATGGCTGGCTTGATATTGTGCATCGTTATCATGGCACCTGAGGTTATACTGGTAATGGGCGGCAAGAAATACGGTGAAGCTATATGGATCATACCACCTGTTGCAGTAAGCCTGCTGCTGCTGTTTTATGCACAGCTGTTCATAAATGTACAGTTTTATTATGAGAAGAAAAAGAGTCTGGTATATGCTTCGGTAGGTGCTGCGATAGCAAATATTATCCTGAATGCTATACTTATCCCAACTGTAAGTTATATTGCCGCAGGATATACAACTATGGTAAGCTATATACTGTTTGCGGTAATGAACTATTATACAATGAAAAAAGTGGCAAAGGATACAGGTTTTTCACTGAAAGCTCTTGATGTGAAAATGCTTACTGTGATATTTATTGCTTTTTGCGCTGTATGTATGCTTGTAATGACATTGTATAAACTGATGATAGTAAGATATATTGTTATATTGGCTGCTTTGATCGCAGGAGCTGTTAAACGGAATGAAATAAAGAAGTTTGTTAACAGCGTATTGAAACGAAAAGCGTAATTTCTATGGAAGAGGTGCTTTGATGAGCAAGCTCGGTATAAAAGATTTTTGTATATCCCTGAAAAGGAAAACGGTCAGTACCCTTAACGGTATGCGCTCAAGTTATTATCTGAAACAGAAGCATATCAATAAAGAACATGATGTGATAAAGGTCGGCTTTATAGTTCAGATGCCTGAGCTATGGGATAAACAGTCAAGTGTATACGCAAGTATGTGCGGCAATAATAAGTTTGAACCCTGGCTCATAATCGTTCCTAAGTATGATTTTGAAAATTCAAAAATAGGCGAATACGGAAGCGAAAAAGAGTTTTTTACATCTAATTGTCTGAATGGTAAATATGTGCTGGCATATAATGACAATAAATGGACAGAGATAAATGTATCTGATTTCGATTACCTGTTTTTCCAGCGTCCGTACGACCATTATCTGCCGCAGCATCTCAGAAGTTCAAGTACTGTTCGTTTTACAAAGAATTGCTATATCCCGTATGCCACATCTGAAATGAAAAACACGGGTATATACCCCATACGTTTTTTCAGGAACCTGTACATGGGATTTATGGAAGATTCTGCTGCTGCTAAGATCAATACAGAAAGATTCAAGAGCAATTGCAGAAAGGGCATACAGCACTTCCTTAGTATCGGATATCCTACATTTGAAAAGTGTATGCAGATAAACAGCAGCTGTGAGTATTCACGCTTTTTATGGACTCCCAGATGGAGCTATGAGCCTTTAGTTGGAGGAAGTCATTTTAAAGAGTACTATCAGCAGCTTACTGATTACCCCTGGGAGAATTCAAAGCTGATAGTAAGACCTCATCCGATCATGTGGGAAAACTTCATAAAGACAGGTGTTCTTGAACAGGCACAGGTCGACGAGATACTTTCCATGTGGGAGAAAAAAGGTATACATACCGATCAGAATAAGAGTATAGAAAAGACATTCGGAGAGACTGATGTAATGATATCGGATAAGTCATCTGGTATCCCTACATTTTTCCTTACAGGAAAGCCGATCATATACTGCCCGATAGACTGTGAATACGGTTCATTATTCTCTACTATACTTCCGGGTCTGTATATTGCAAACACATGGGAAGAGCTTTCTGAGTATATAAAAATGCTTTCAGAGCATAATGACCCTCTTTACTCTGTCAGACAGAAGATAATAGAGGAAAATTTCAGATGCAATTCATCTGCAACAGAGAATATTGTTAACGAGATTATCAGCGACTTTGAAAAGTCAAAGGCCGAATAATTCTATTTTTAAAATTACGGTCCGGTCCTGAAATCATGGGCTGTGATCTGCACAATAGGAAGGTGTGAATAATGAGCAAAGCAAAGGAATTGAGTCCTGAACAGTTCAGAAAGATGCAGCTCACCGAATTGGAGATGCTCGTTGAGTTTGACAGAGTCTGCCGTAAGCACAACATAGATTATGTTCTGTTCGGAGGCAGCCTTTTGGGAGCTGTAAGACATAAAGGATATATTCCGTGGGACGATGATGCTGATATCGGAATGCTTCGCAAGGACTATGAAAAGTTTAAGAAGTATATGAACGAAATGGATCCGTCAATATGTTATTTTCAGGATCATGAGACCGATCACGAGTACAGATGGGGTTATGGTAAGCTCAGACGTACAGGTTCAAAGTATGTAAGAGTCGGTCAGGAGCATCTGAAATGCAAGACAGGTATTTTTGTTGATGTATTTCCTATGGACGATATCCCACGCAGTGTTGTCGGACAGATCTTGCAGGACTGGCATTGCTACTGTCTCAGAAAGATACTCTGGTCAGAGGTAGCTAAATACAACGAAAAGGGCTTCTGGAAGATATGGTTCACACTGCTTTCAAAGATACCTGTATCTGTTCCGTTTGCACAGTACAAGACTTATGCACGTAAGAGCAGAAAAAACAGTCCAAACAGAGTGAGATGCCTTGCTTTTCCTGCTACAGGAACTCTGTATAAAAAGAATCCGCTTTCTGAGCGTTACGGAATGCCAAAGTCATGGTTCACCGACCGTAAGGAGTATTTATTTGAAGGAAAACAGTTTTATAGTTCCCGTGATTATGACACTGTTCTGAAGTATATCTACGGAGACTATATGAAGATACCTGATGCAAAGGGCCGTGAGCAGCATTCTCCGTTCTCGGAAATACAGTTCCCTGATGAGTGATCGAGGTAACGGAGCATGATAAGAAAATGTGGTAAACAGGACGAGGGAACAGTTCTGTCATATATCGGAGACAATTATCCGTCTTGTTTGTATCTTTATCTCGACCTGAAAAAATACGGCATCGGTTCTGACGAGATAGATGTGTTCATACAGGAAAACAGTAACGGGATAACTGCTGTTCTGTTAAAGTATTATTCCTGTATCCATGTATATTCAGCCGAAAATCTCTTTGATGCTGCTGAATTGGGAGAATTTATCGAGAAAAACAGATTCAGCATGGTTTACTGTACAGCGCAGACCGCTGAACTGATATATAATGCTCTTCCTGAGAATGTGCAGAAGAATTCCACTGTAACTACAGGCTGGGTAGCTCAGATAGATAAAACCGATAAAGAAGCGCGCGGAGCAGCCGAGCTGGCACAGGATCGAGATTTTGAACAGATAGTAAGACTTATATTTGATGATGAAGATATCGGCAGGTCATATAAATATGATGAACTTGCACAGCAGCTGAGAGAGAGAAATCGCTCGGGATTTACAAGAAATATGGTCATAAGAGACGGTGATCTTGTAATTGCTCACGCCTGTACAAATGCGGAAATGGAAAACATTGCCGTAGTTGCTGAATTGCTGGTCCATAAGGACTACAGAAGAAAGGGCTATGCTTCCGAGATCTGGCGTGATCTTTGCAGCAAGCTGCTAAAAGAAGGAAAAGAAGTATACTCATTTTATTATTCAGATGAGTCCCGTGCATTGCACAAAAAAGTAGGCTTTTCCGAAGTCTGCGAGTGGGGCAAGATAGTGATCT
Source organism: uncultured Ruminococcus sp. (assembly GCA_947303535.1). Next base: position 816 of record CAMYYQ010000041.1, on the reverse strand, counting down.
CAACTGATAATATTTAGTATAGGGAAGAGATGATACCGGCGCAGATAATAAGTGCGTCAGTATATGAAACATAAGTAATGGGAGGATCAATTATGCTTAATTTTACAGTAGGACCTGTAATGTGCAGCGATGAAGTCTGTGCAGTAGGCGGTGAACAGGTACCTTATTTCCGTACCCCTGAATTCTCAGAGGTCATGTTTGAAAACGAAAAGCTGATGCTGAAATTCTCAAAAGCTCCAAAGGGCTCAAGAGTAGCATTTATGACAAATTCTTCTACAGGTTCAATGGAAGCAACTGTTATGAACTGCTTTACGGCATCTGACAAGGTGCTTGTCATCAACGGAGGAAGCTTTGGTCAGAGATTTGTTGAACTTTGTGAGATACATGATGTTCCCCATGATGTTCTGAAGCTTAATCACGGACAGAAGCTGACAAAAGAGAGACTTTACGAGTATGACGGTAAAGACTATACAGGTCTGCTGGTAAATATAGACGAGACTTCTACAGGTGTTCTCTATGATTCAGAGATGATAGGCGAATTCTGTAAGAAGAATGATATTTTCTATGTATGCGACTGTGTTTCGGCATTTCTTGCCGATCCGTTCGATATGGCACACTGCGGTGCAGATGTGATGATAACAGGTTCACAGAAAGTCCTTGCCTGCCCTCCCGGTGTGTCAATGATAGTAATCCTATGATCATCATCTGACATATTAATCTCACTGTTTTGAGGCATATCAATAACAGCCTGCTTGGACAGAATTGTAACGCCTCTTTCCTTCTCAAGTTTTTCTGTATCAAGGAAAGCGTCCTTAT
>CAMYYQ010000040.1 GCA_947303535.1 uncultured Ruminococcus sp. | reverse complement strand
GGTATCATGAGTGATAAGAATAGAATAATTATTGACGTATTTGATACTAACATAAAAATTCAAAAAGCTGAATTTATAAATCAATTCAGCTCTGAAACATTTGATATAAGTGATAATAGTATAAGATTGAAGAATGAAGCTGCTGACGGAGTACTTGAAATTAATTTTTATGCATTGAATGTACAGTATCTTGATTTTTATAGTTTGCTTCGTGAAAAAACTGTTTCAACACCTTATACCTATGCTGTTATCACACTTGAAAATATTGATTTTGCTATAAATTGCGCAATGCAGCTTGAGGAAATATTCTGCGAAAACGGACACGAAATTCCTATTCTTATGCGAATGGATTCAGACAGACGACTTGCGGGATTTATTTCATCAGAAAACTCAACTCTTGCCAATGTACAGATAATCGACGACAGAAGCTGTATTATAACTCTTGATATGATAATCAACCGCGAGATAGACCGTATTGCTAAGGATTACAATCATTTGTACAATAATATCTCTATAATAACTTCTGATGAAGAAGGAAATACTGATAATTCCGATGTTGATCCTGAGTCTGAATGGAATAAGCTCAGACTGTTCAGACGCTCTTCAAGTAAGGCTGCCGCTTACCACGATGAAGTAAAGGAGTTTATAATTCCAAAGCTTGCCAAGGAAAAACGAGTTGATCTCAATAAAAAGCTTGAAGACATACTCGGAACTGACGGAAGCATTATGAAGTACACAGGTTCTGCATGGAGAATGAACGGAAACGAGAATGAAGTACTGGACAAACTGAAAAGTGACAGCTTTGCCTATGCCCTCGCATCTCTTGAACACAGACGCTGGTGCAGCTATATGGCTTCGATCGGTTGGCGTGCAGGGGAGAGAAGTGACAGATTCAGAAAGAATCCATGTCTTGTTACTCAGGAGAAGCTTATGGAGACAAATCCTGAAATGTGCAAATACGATCTCATGTCTTTAATGGAACGATACAGAAAAATTGCTGACAGCTAACAAAAAGCTCCCTCTCATAGGGAGCTTTTGAATTATTCAAGAACAGGTAAAAGTGCGAGTGCGCCTAAATCCTTTGCTTTTTTCTGGGCATCTGCGAATGTTAACTCTTCCGTAGTTACATATGAAAGACCATTTTCGTTGTTGTATACTTCAACGCCGTTTATTGCTGAATCGGCTGGAACTCTGAAATACCAGCGTGATCTGAAATTATCAATACCTTCAACAAATGAATTATCAGAAGAAGAGTCCCATGTCTGAGAGAAAATAGTTACCTTATGTTTTACAGCTTCGATAACATCTCCCATTACAGCACTTGCTGTAGGAAGCTTTCCAGCGCCTCTTCCGTAGAACATTGTCTGGTCGATGCCATCGCCGTAAACAAGTACAGCATTGAAAACATCGTTAACACCTGACATAATATTGTCATATGAAACAAGTGTAGGCATTACGCAGGGGAGAATTTTACCATTATCGAGCTTTGTAACAGAAGCTACAAGCTTTATAGCATATCCAAGAACATCAGATGCTTCAACATCGCAAAGCTGTACATCTGTAATTCCCTTTGTATAAACGCTCTTTGGATAAACGTGCTTACCAAAAACAAGTGAAGAAATAATACATATCTTACGGCAGGCATCATGACCTTCTATGTCAGCTGTAGGGTCTTTTTCAGCATATCCAAGTTCCTGAGCCAGCTTGAGAGCGTCTGCGAATGGCATATTCTCATTATACATTTTTGTAAGTATAAAGTTTGTAGTACCATTGAGTATGCCGGCAACTTTAGAAATATCATTTGCAGCGAGACAACGGTGAAGTGGTCTGATTATCGGTATAGCACCTCCAACACTTGCTTCAAATAAGAAATTGCAGTTGTGCTCTTTGGCTGTTTTAAGAAGTATATCACCTTTTTCTGCAACGAGCTCTTTGTTTGAAGTAGAAACGCTCTTTCCCTTTTCAAGACAAGCCTTTACAAATGTGAATGCAGGCTCAACACCGCCCATGCACTCGGCAACAGAAATTACTTCATCATCGTTTAATATATCATTAAAATCCTTTGTGAATTTATCAGCATATGGTGAATCAGGAAAATCTCTCAGATCAAGGATATACTTTATATCCATTTCAGTTCCTGCGTGTTTTTCAATGCTTTTTTTGTTTTTATAGAAGAGCTCAACAACGCCTGAACCTACTACACCGTGACCTAAAACTGCGAATTTGACTGACATAAAAGAAAAACCTCCGTAAATTACTCAGCGGAGAGGATCTTGACCTCTAAAACACCGTCGAGTTCAGTAATTGAATTAAGTGAAGCGAGTTCCGAGTCGGAATCGCCTGTAAGCCTGAGTGAAATATTGACAGCAGCTGCACCGTCTACGGGTATGCTCTGATTAACAGTCAGTATATTTGCATTCAGGTTATGAAGAAAAACAAGTGCGCTTGAAAGTACTCCGGGACTGTCGCTGAGAAGCAGATAGATATTAACGATCTTTCTGTTAAAAAGCTCCTCGTATGAAAAAACGCTGTCCTTGTACTTATAATAAGCGCTTCTTGAAATGCCGATACGCTTGCAGGCAGAAGCGAAGCTTTTTTCTCCCTTCTGAGCCATAAGTTTTTTTACTTCCAGCACCTTTGTAAAAACCTCGGGAAGTATCTTTGCATCGGCAACTATAAGCTGTGATTTGGTATCCATAAGAAATCACCTTTTTAGAGTAATCTAAAAAAACAGTCCGTCAGTGGTGAACAATTGTACATTACTTAATTACTATACCATTTTTTTGAAGATTTGTCAAGACTAAATAATTGACGTTAAATACGAAAAAATTATGTATCTTGACAAAAAATCCGCAGACTGAGCTGCGGATAGTTTATTTACCAGTTCCATTAAGCAGTTTTTGCCTATAGATATATGCTGACTGCTCCTGTTTGTTTTCGCCGAAATGATAATAAACACGGTCTTTGAGAGCGTCTGGCAGATACTGCTGTTTTACATAATGATTTGGAAAGTTGTGGGGATACAGATAATGCTGACCTACGACCTTTGCGCCTTTTCCGTCAAAGTGGACATTTTGCAAGTGACGTGGAAAGTCCAGAGCATCACAGCTCTTTATATCTTCTAAAGCAGCATCGATTGCCATGCAGGCGCTGTTTGACTTAGGTGCGGTCGCCATAAGTATTATAGCTTCCGCAATAGGGAGCTTTGCTTCGGGAAGTCCAAGCTGTAAAGCTGAATCAACACAAGCCTTGACGATCGGGACAGCCATAGGGTAGGCGAGCCCCACGTCCTCAGAGGCAATGCAAAGCATACGTCTGCACAGAGATATTATATCACCTGCTGCAATAAGACGTGCGGCATAGTGAAGAGCTGCATTTTCGTCAGAACCGCGCACAGATTTATGGAATGCGGAAAGAATATCGTAGTGCTGGTCACCGTCACGGTCATAACGCATATTACTGCGCTGTGCAAGGACTTCAAGAGAGTCATCGGTAACGGTTACTTTTCCGTCTGATGGCTCGCCGCATACTACGGCAAGCTCCGCTGTATTCATAGCTTTACGGACATCACCGCCGCAGCTGTAAGCAATTTTAGTGATTATTTCATCGGAAGAAATTATCTCATATCCGTTTTCTTCGGACATTATGCTGAATGCACGTTTTATTGCAGGTATCAGCTGTTCAGCAGTAACAGGCTTGAATTCAAATACAGTACTTCGGCTTATTACAGCGTTATAAACTGCAAAATAAGGATTTTCCGTAGTTGAAGCAATCAGCGTGATATCACCATTTTCAATGTATTCAAGGAGACTTTGCTGCTGCTTTTTATTTAAGTACTGTATCTCGTCAAGATAAAGCAGGATACCGTTTTCGCTGCCGAATGTGCCGATATCAGCAACAACGTCCTTGATATCTGACAGGGAAGCGTTAGTTCCGTTAAGCTTGTACAGCGACATTCCGCAGTTTTCGGCGATTATACGTGCGACAGTGGTCTTTCCCACGCCTGACGGTCCGTAGAATATCATATTGGGGACAGTACCGCTCTCGATTATACGTCGTAGTGGCTTGCCCTCTGCGAGGATATGCTCCTGACCGACCACATCGGCAAGAGTTTTGGGGCGTATTTTATCAGCTAACGGTGCAGACATTTCAGTTCTCCTTCCTTTTATTTTACAGGTGCAGTTATTTCTATATGATTTCCCTCAGAATCAACGAATTCAGCTACCCAATTATTACCGATTTGAGTTAACGGAAAACATATTTCTTTATCCTTGAGCTTTTCTTTCAGGCATTCAAGACTTTCAACATTAATACTCGGCAGACAATTGCTGCCGAAAATATGAGGTTCACTCTTCTTTTTAAAGGCAAACAAACCGAGCCTGAATCCGTTTATATCGAAAACAGAGTAAATCTCGCTTCTTTCTGTGACTGTCCGTTCAAAGAAATCCTCATAAAAGGCTATTGCTCTATCCATGTCTTTAACACAAAGATAAAGTGAATTTATATAAAAATCCATAAAACTAATAAAAAACGGGACGGACAGCCTGTCCGTCCCTGTATAATCATTGATTACTTATAAAGTGGGAACTTCTCGCAGATAGCGTTTACGCCCGCACGGATCTCGTCAGCCTTAGCTTCAAAATCTGTAGCACAGAGGTAAATGTACTCAGCGATCTTCTCCATTTCCTCAACACCGAGACCTCTTGTTGTAACAGCAGGAGTATCGATACGGATACCGCTTGTTACAAAAGGCTTCTCAGGATCATTGTGGATAGCGTTCTTGTTTACTGTGATATAAACCTCGTCAAGTCTATGCTCAAGCTCCTTACCTGTGATGTTGAAAGGACGGAGATCAACGAGCATGAGGTGGTTGTCAGTACCGCCTGATACGAGATTGAAGCCTCTCTTGAGGAGTCCGTCAGCAAGAGCCTTAGCGTTCTTAACTATTCTCTGCTGGTAATCCTTGAACTCCGGCTTGAGAGCCTTGCCTGCGATAACGTGCATAAGAGGACCGCCCTGTGTTCCCGGGAAGATAGCAGAGTTGATCTTCTTAGCGAGTGCCTCATCATTTGTGAGGATAAGTCCGCCTCTTGGTCCACGGAGAGTCTTATGAGTTGTAGTTGTTGTTATATGAGCATATGGAACAGGTGACTGGTGGCAGCCTGCTGCAACAAGACCTGCGATGTGAGCCATATCTACCATAAGGAGTGCTCCTACTGAATCAGCGATCTCACGAAGTCTCTTGAAGTCGATAGCTCTTGGATAAGCACTTGCACCTGCAACGATGAGCTTTGGCTTGTGCTCATTTGCGAGAGCCTGTACTGTATCGTAGTTTATCATCTCTGTTTCATCATCAAGACCGTAAGAAACAAAGTTGAAGTATTTACCTGAGAGGTTAACAGGTGAACCGTGTGTAAGGTGACCGCCGTCAGCAAGGCTCATACCGAGAACTGTATCACCTGGCTGAAGAACAGCAAAGTATACAGCTGTGTTAGCCTGAGCACCTGAGTGTGGCTGAACGTTTGCAAACTTAGCACCGAAGAGCTTGCAGGCTCTCTCGATAGCGATAGCCTCAACCTCATCAACACACTGACATCCGCCGTAGTAACGCTTTCCGGGATAACCCTCAGCATACTTATTTGTTAAAACGCTTCCCATAGCAGCCATAACAGCAGGGGAAACTATATTTTCGCTTGCGATGAGCTCAAGATTTCTCTGCTGACGAGCAAGCTCTTTACCCATAGCCTCGCCTACAGCAGGATCGTAACCCTTTACGAAGCCGATTGAATCCATAAGATCGTTGTACATTATTAGCACTCCTTTAAATAATTAGTGAATTTGCGCAAATGCATTACTTTTTTATTATACATTATTTCTCAAAAAATTTCAATAGGTATCAACAAAAAAATCCGAAAAATAAAAAATGTCCCGTAAATCAGGACATTTTTAACTTATTTTATATTGAGTGCATCATAGTCAAGAATATCTTCCCAGTCGAAGAAATTTGGATCTATAGAAGCCTGTGCGTAGTATTTAAGAATAAGAGAAGCATCATGTGAGTCTAACTGACCGTCCATATTAACGTCAGAAAGCTTTATTAATTTATCAGAAACGGAAGGATTTTGAGAGGCAGCCATTCCTGCATATAAATTCAGGACTTTTGAAGCATCAGCAGAGTTGATATTGCCGTCTTCATTGACATCGCCGAGGTCTCTGTAGCAGATGATATCAAAGGAGCATAAAGCTTTCTGGTCACCTATAGGGTATACAGAGATAGTAGCTTTATCACCCTTGGCAAATGCCTCCGAAAGAGATGAAGGTTTAGCTATACAGCTCTCTGATACGTTAATTGTGCTTTCTTCCGTTATGTAGTTTCCGTTTTTGTCTTTATGTGGAGTCTGAACTGACATCTTTATGGCAACGTCAAGGCCTTTGAGCGAAACATTACCCTTTGTTGAGAAGTATCTGTATTTCTTAGGAGTAGATTTAAGTGTTATTGTGGCAGTTTTGGAAAGTGCGTGGATAGTATAGTCCGAATCTGCAAAATCAGGCTTTATATCCCATGACGAGAAATCCTGTTCGGTATTGACATCAATATGCTTATGCAATGATTTTATATCAACTGCATCATAATTTATCGGATCACCGTCCTCAACTGCAAGTGTAGTTAAGAGTTTACCGTCAAAATCAAGGAATTTTATATAATATGTTTTTAATGTAGTGGGTTCGGTAGTTGGTTCAGCAGTAGTAGTCGTTGTGCTTGTTGATGCTGCTGCGGTCGAAACAGTTGTTGTCGAAGCTGCTGATGCACCAACATTATTTGCGTCAGCTGACTCGTTCGGCTTTATAGTCGCAGCGGAAAAAGCCGCTATTGAAGCTCCAGACAGTAACAACGCTGATACAGCAACTGCCATGGTATTTTTAATCATTATAGTTTCACCTAACCATTTCCTATGCAGAATAATCTGCATAATTTTGAAAGCCTTTCGCATACTCGCGCGTATTGGTCGCGTTTAAGTCTGCGGAGCATGAAATTGGCATATATAAATCTCTCTGTTTCTTCTTCAAAACCATATATTGCAAAAAGAATAACTTCGTCATCTTCAAGATCACTTGATCGCTCTATCGCCATTGAACGATACTCATCAAAGCGTTCTTCTATGTCATCAAGCCGATAAAAGCCATGATATACGAAATCAATATAAAGGTCTATATCCATAAGAAACAGCCTCCTGTATATCATTTATCTTTATTCTCGGAAGAATTGTTTTTGTCTGATGATCTTTTTAATTTGTTCTTTTGAAGCCTGAATGACACAAATCCCGAAATGATCGCAGCGACAATAAATATTGCCACCATTACAGCAATAATAATGCCCTTGGAAATACCTGATTTTTTAGTACCGTCTGCGGCATAAGCTGTAAAACATTCGGAAAACATGATAGTTAATGATAATGTAACTGACATAAGAGCGGTAATTATTTTAGCAGTTTTTTTCTGCATTTTATCAGCTCCTTCCAAAAAATATTATAACATATAATTCGAGAAATAGCAATATACTCGGCTCAATTTATTGATAAATATTGTAGGATTACAATAGATGTGAGACAGTTTACAAAAAAAGGTAGCGGAGCAGC
>CAMYYQ010000039.1 GCA_947303535.1 uncultured Ruminococcus sp. | reverse complement strand
CTACCGTGTTTACGGCGGTATGCGATTCTATGACCGCAAGGAGATAAAGGACGTTACCTCATACCTTGCATTTATCAACAACCACAACGATATACTTCGTTTCAGACGTATCATAAATGAACCCAAACGCGGTATCGGTGATTCAACACTTGCTATCATCGAGGATATCAGCCGCGACCTTAAAATATCTCCTTTCGAGGTAATGAAAAACTGCGAGGAGTACGCTCCCCTTTCAAAGAAGACATCAGCTCTGAAAAGTGCGTATACCCTCTTTGAATTCCTTACAGAAAAGTCCGAGGAGCTCCCTCTCGATGAATTCCTCGACGTTCTCCTTGACAAGACAGGCTATCTCGAAAGCCTTAAAGCTCTCGAAAATGCAGATGTGAAAATAGAGAACGTACAGGAGCTCCGTACATCTATGGTGCAGTACATGGAACAAGCTGAAGAGCCTACTCTCAGCGGTTTCCTTGAGGAAGTTGCTCTTTACACCGAGGCTGACCGCGATGACGGAAGCGATGACAAGGTAACTCTTATGACCGTACATTCCGCAAAGGGACTTGAATACGAAAACGTTTTCGTAGTAGGTCTTGACGACGGTATCTTCCCAAGCGCACGTTCTTTTGACAGTGAGGACGATATGGAAGAGGAAAGACGTCTTGCCTATGTTGCTATAACCCGTGCAAAGAAGCGCCTTTACCTTGCAAACGCAAGACAGCGTATGCTCTTCGGTCAGACTCAGCACAATATCACTTCACGCTTTATGCGCGAGATAGGCAGCGAGCTTGTTGAAAAGCACGACAATGCAGCAGCTATGAAGCAGCAGCTTGAGTCCGAGAACAATGCCGTTACGGAAGTCCGCTCGGCAACCTTGCAGCAGCAGCTTGCAAGAAATAAAAAAGCCGCAGGCAGTGCGCCAAAGGAAGCTGTTACATATACCGCAGGGGAAAAGGTATCTCACAGTATATTCGGTGAGGGCGTTATAGTTTCCGTAAAACCTATGGCAAGCGACTCTATGCTGGAGATAGCATTCGATAAAGTCGGCACTAAGAAAATAATGGCAAACTACGCAAAGCTGAAAAAGCTCTGATAAAGTTTGATTACGATGATATAAGGTGATGAAATATGAGAAAAACAAAGATAGTATGTACCATTGGTCCTGCAACTGATGACGAAAATATCATGCGTGAGCTTATGCTGGCAGGCATGAACGTTGCACGTTTCAACTTCTCTCACGGAGATTACGAGACACACGAAAAGCGTTTCCGTGTTATAGAAAAACTCCGCAAGGAGCTTGACCTGCCTATCGCTACTCTCCTTGACACAAAGGGTCCTGAGATACGTCTGGGCAAATTTGTGGACGACAAGCCTGTAGAGATACACGACGGCGATACCTACACCCTTACTACAGACGATGTTCTCTGCACGGACAAGGTGGGAAGCATAAGCTTCAAGAAGCTGCCCCGTGACGTGAGCATGGGTACAAGGATACTCATCAATGACGGCGTTATCGAGCTTCTTGCCGAAAAGGTAACTACTAACGAGATAGTCTGCAAGGTAATACACGGCGGAACTCTTTCAAATAACAAGGGCATCAATGTCCCGGGAGTAAAGCTGTCTATGCCGTATCTCAGCGAAAGAGATATGGACGACCTTGAATTCGGCTCAAAAATGGGCTTTGATTTCATTGCCGCAAGCTTCGTTCGCACAGCCGCAGATATCAACTACCTGAGAAAATTCACACAGAGCCTCGGCTGGTTCGATGTAAGAATAATCGCCAAGATAGAGAATACAGACGGCGTTGAGAATATCGACGAGATACTCGAAGCTGCTGACGGTATCATGGTAGCCCGCGGAGACATGGGCGTTGAGATACCTTTCGAGCAGATTCCTGCAATACAGAAATCCCTTATCAAGAAGGGCTACAATGCAGGCAAACAGGTCATCACAGCCACACAGATGCTGGAGTCTATGATAACAAATCCGCGTCCTACACGTGCTGAGATAACCGACGTTGCAAACGCTCTCTATGACGGCACAAGTGCTATCATGCTCTCAGGTGAAACAGCCGCAGGTGCTTACCCTGTTGAAGCTGTAAAGACTATGGCTCTCATTGCTGAGACCACTGAAAATAATATCAACTACAAAGCTCGCTTCTCGTCACGCCGCGCAGATCAGAACGGTACAGTCGCTGAGGCTATCGCCCATGCTACCGTTACTACTGCCCATGACCTTAATGCAAGAGCTATTATCACTGTATCTCTCGGCGGACAGACTGCAAGACTTATCTCAAAATACCGTCCCAGCTGTCCTATCATAAGCTGTACCATGAGCGAGGTGGTATGCCGACAGATGAATATGAGCTGGGGCGTTATCCCGTTCATTATAGACGAAAAGACCAATACCGACGACCTCTTTGCAGCAGCTGTTGAAGCTGCCGAGTCCCACAGACTTGTTGAGGACGGCGACCTTGTAGCTATTACCGCAGGCGTACCTCTCGGCGTTTCGGGTACTACTAACCTTATGAAAGTCGAGAAAATAGGCGGTAAATAATAATGACTACCCGGAAACGAAACAGGATATTTGAAATGATCTTAGGTGTGATCTTAATTGTACTTTCAATAATATCATTTAAATCATTCATAAGATCATATTTCCCGTATTCAAGACATATTTCATGGGATGATATCAAAGATTTTTTCAGCATGGGAAAATACGCAGTGCTGGCAACGATCAATCTTATTGCCGTACTATTCCAGGCAGTATTTGGTTTAATGCTGATAACGGGAAAATACACTAAATCATGGCTTCAGATACCGTTAGCCATAACAGCTGCGGCACGTATAATCTCTACGTATATCGTATGGCTTATCATCGAACTAATAACAGGCGACATCAAATACAGTGACTTTTCACGATACTTTGCAACAAAGCAATTTATTTGCCTCATCATTGCGCCATTGATCGAAACAATAGGCATTATTTTGGCTTTTATGACTATAAACAAAAAAATAATCTGGAAATCAAGGAAAAGTCTCCTCATATACTCTTTAGCAGGAACAGCTGCAAGTATCATCTTATCAGCCGTAACAAATCTGGCTGCTGTTTCTGCTATCATTTTCCTGATACCGTGCTTCGTTCAGCCATATACAAGCAAACGCAGCATCAAAGGCATCATAGGTGAGATAGCAGCTATATTATGTTCACTGTCATATTACATAGTACGCTGGCTTGTCAACAAGATCTATGACTCTGAAAATGAGGCGTTATATAATTTCTTCTTTGGCACTAACCCTGCCATCGACCTTCGACACTTTGATGTTCGCTCCTTCTTAGAGTGGGCTCTAAGATTAACATCTCTCCTCATACCTCTTATCCTGTTTGAAAGACAGGTGGGAGAACTTAAAGAGGAAGAAGCTTCCGAGCATATAAGTGTGATAAAAAAGCTCGATGCTGTATTATTCAAGAATAATGACGAAGAAGCTGACGACGACGAGTACAGCGAGGAAGACGACGAGTACTCAGACGAGGAAGAAAGCGATGACGATAACGACTGAGAGACTTATCCTCCGTCCGCTGACTCTTGACGATGCGGAAGCCGCCTTTGAGTGGACAGGCGATGAAAGAGTTGCAAAATATATGATATACTCCACTCACGAAAGCATGGAAGTCACAAAGGAATGGCTGAGATCAGTCAAGACCTCGGATACCGCATTTGAGTTCGGATTTGTCCGCAAAAGCGACAATAAGCTTATCGGCTCGGGCGGTATACGGCTCCACGATGACGGTTTCTGGGAGTTCGGCTACAACTTCAGCTATGACTGCTGGGGAATGGGCTACGCTACGGAAGCTTCAAAGGCTATGATAGAGCTTGTGCGCAGCAAGTACGGCGATGTAAAGCTAAAGGCTGAGTGCGCGGCTGAGAATACAGCCTCCGCTCATGTGATAGAAAAGTGCGGACTGCACTTTGTTGGCTTTGGTGAATACCAGAGCTATGACGGAAAGAAAACATTCAGATCAAAAAAGTTTGAGTTATAAAGCCAAACTAAGCACTATGCACTAATAACTTACAGGAAAGCAGGTAATTTTATGATAAAGCATATCGTAATGTTCAAATTAAAGGAAGCTGACGGCAGAAGCGAGTACGAAAACGCTCTCGAAGCACAGAAGCGTTTCGACAATGTTATCGCTAATGTCAAGGAACTGAAAAAGGGCGAGGTAGTTATCAACTCAAAGGACGCTCCCGAGAGCAACTACACTATCTCACTTCTCTGCGACTTTGACAGCATTGACGACCTGAACGCATATCAGGTACACCCTGCTCACCTTGAATTCGGTAAATTCATCGGCAGCGTAAAAACCGACAGAGCCTGCATCGACTACGAATACTGATAACTTTTCTCACGTCCGAAAGGCGTGAGAATTGTATATATACGTAAACGGAGGTAGAAAACATGGTAAACGTGAAAGGCAGATGGGCACTTATAACAGGTGCCAGCAGAGGTCTCGGCTATCTTGCAGCTATATATATGGCTAAGCTTGGCTGCAACCTCGTACTTCACAGCAGGACAGAAGAGCACTGTAAAAAAGTCCTCGATGAAGTAAAAGCTCTTGGCGTTGACGCTTACATTGTGACAGCAGAGTTATCAGACATGGATCAGGTAGAAGCTATGTGCAGAAAAATAGACGAAAACGGCACAAAGCTCGACATAATTCTCAACAATGCAGGACTTCAGATCGCATACAGAACTGAATACCTCACAACCCCCGCTTCAGACTATGACATAAGCTTTAAGATCAATACCACAGCACCGATGATGATATGCTACCACTTCCTTCCTCAGATGAAGGAGAGGGGCTTCGGACGCATTGTCAATACCACAAGCGGTATCGACCTTGAACCCGAGCAGGCTGGCTACTCCGCAGCTAAAGCCGCTCTCAACAAGGTAACACGCGACCTGGGCAAGAACTATGAGGGTACAGACGTTACTCTAAGTCTTACAGATCCCGGCTGGTGCAGAACAGACCTTGGCGGTCCTAAAGCACCTAATTCGCCCGAAAGCGCACTCCCCGGCATACTTGTGGGAGCTTTCATCGACGACAAGAAAAACGGCCGTATCTTCTCAGCACAGGAATTCACAGGCATGACTCTTGAAGATGCAGTTGCTAAAGCTGAGAAGCAGGCTGGAGTATACTAAAAATCTTAATGACGGCTGACTATAATACTCACATGGAATGTATACGTTGACTGTCGGGGAAAACCTTTCTGAGGAAAGGTTCTTCCCCGAACCCCTTTCCAAAGACTTTTAGCTGATTTTTTCTCAGATAAGGCACACACCATATTACTACAAGGCTTTTATTTTTTTGTTGTGCCTTATCTGAGAAAAAATAAAATCAGAAGTTTTAGGGAGGGAGTTTGAGGGAGGACCCTTTTTCAAAAGGGTCTCCCTCAATAATCAGCATATATACTCTATTTGAGCGTTAAAGTCAGTCGTCTATAAATTTTAAGGAGACACCATGAACATTGAAGAATGTATGAGCTTCATAAATTCCTACACAAAATCTGGTGGCAGGATAACCGATCTTTCCCGTGCAAGTGACCTTATGGAGCGTATAGGAGATCCACAAAAAAGGCTCAAATTCGTACACATCGCAGGTACTAACGGCAAGGGCTCTACCCTTGAATACATTGCCAACGCTTTACAGCATTCCGGCTACAAGACAGGCAAATTCACTTCGCCTTTTATCCTCAGATACAACGACAGGATACGCATAAACGATGACGAGATAGACGAAGAGTCACTTTGCAGTATCGCCGAATTCGTCAAGGAGCGTGTGGACGATATGGCTTACTCTCAGTTCGAGATAACTATGGCTATAGCTCTGCTCTGGTACGAGCGCGAGAAATGCGATATCGTCGTTCTCGAAACAGGTATAGGCGGACTTCTTGACTGCACAAACGTGATACCTCCGCCTCTCATCTCCGTTATTACTTCCATTTCTCTCGATCATACTGCACTTCTCGGCGAGACCGTGGAGGAGATAGCTGTCCACAAGGCAGGCATCATCAAAAGCGGCTCTGCCGTTGTGCTGTCCGAGGACAACCCCGACAGTGTACGTGAAATAGTACGTAATACAGCAGAAAAAGTCGGTGCAGAGCTTATTCCCTGCGAACCCTGTCCGCCAAACGCTGACGGTGGTCTCTTCTCACCTTTCATGTACAGAGGCATCAAGCTCACACCTGCAATGGCAGGCATACATCAGAAGTACAACGCACAGACTGCCATAACCGCCTGCATTTACCTCAGAAGCAAAGGCTTTGAGATAAGCGAAAGTGCTATCATAAAATCGGTAGAGACTACGCAGGTACGCGCCCGTGTGCAATATATAGACGGTGAGCCGCCTGTTATCGTGGACGGTGGACACAACCCGTCAGGAGTTGCCATGCTGTCGCTTATGCTCATGTATCTCAGTACCCGCGGCAAAAAGATATACACAGTTATGGGCATGGTGGACTCAAAGGACTACGTTGAATGTGTAAAGAAGATCTCTTCCCTTTCGGATAAGCTTTTTGCAGTTGACGGCTTTGCTCCCAATGCAGTGCCGTCTGAAACTATCGCCGACATAGCAAGCTTCCGCACGGAAGCAGAGGCAGGTACACTTGAGGAATGTGCAGAAAAGGCAAAGGCTCTTGCACTCGAAAACAACGGTATAGCTGTTATATGCGGTTCTCTTTATCTTGCAAGTAAGTACCTAAACGAAAACAGGTGATGATAATGAACAGGATAATAGCTGCCTGCGGAAATGACTGTTCGGTCTGTCCGCGGTATAATGTGCCGCCATACGAAAAGACAGAAGCCGAGCTGCATCACACTGCCGAGCTCTGGTACAAAATAGGCTACCGCGACCATGTGGTATCAAACGACGAGATATCCTGTAATGGCTGTAGTCCCGAAAACTGGTGCAGATACCGTGTTATCGGCTGCTGCACTGAGAAAAACATTGAGAACTGCTCACAGTGCGCAGAATATCCCTGTGATAACATGAAGGAATGTTTCGAGGTAACAAGTTCATTTGAGCCGAAATGCCGTCAGGTCTGTACAGACGATGAATACGCAGTCATGAGCAGGGCATTCTTTGAAAAAGAGAAAAACCTCAACGAACTCCGTATAAAGAACAAACTATGAAAAAAGTCCGTGAATATTCACGGACTTATTATTTTAACTGTAATTCTTCGCTATCCTGTAATCTATAGAGCCTGTGAACGGGTCATAGCCGATATCCTCGTTATCCTCTTTTGCAACGAGATATGTGCTCTTGTAGAAAAGCGGTACGAACCACAGCTTGTCGAGTATGCTCTTTTCGGCAGCTGCGTAGCTGTTTACAAGCTCAGTAACAGATGAACTCTTCATAACGTTATCAGTACTGAAATCGTCCCCTGCCGCTTTTTTAAGGCAGTCTGTAGTTCTGAACTTGTCAAGCACAGCAAGTCCGCTGTTGAAATCTCCCTTTACAGGGTAAAGCGCGATGCTGTAATTGCCGCTTTCTATCCTCTCGCTGAACTCCTCAGTAGTAAGGTCCTCGATACCTATATAAATGCCGAGACTGTCCTGCCAGTGCTGAGACAGCACATGGAGATAACGGGAATCAACA
>CAMYYQ010000038.1 GCA_947303535.1 uncultured Ruminococcus sp. | reverse complement strand
TATATAGCAGGTGTATCGGGGAAAGATATGATGTATTTCTATGACAAGGCTATTTCCATAGAGCATGATGATCTTCATATAAAGTATGATGATGGCATACTTACTGTTGGAGATAAAAACGGTGAGATCGCTTTTGTGAAGTCTGCGGATATAAACGCAGCTGACAGTGATATCACGGTATGCTACGGAAAGGCTTCAAAGGACGCGGACAAGAGCAGGGATAATATTATCTTCCTTGACGATAACAATAATTTTGAGATAGTGCTGTCAGAGAAGGGCAGCTGTAAAATAAGGAGGCTCTGATGCCACAGACTGATCCTAAGACTATAAAGGCTCAGCTCAGAAAAGGTGAACTGAAAAATCTGTATTATATTTTCGGCAAGAATATCCCCGAGGTGGAAAAGCTTACAAAGCAGATAATACAGGCTGCGGTGGGGGACAATGAGGAGTTCGCTCTCAATAAGCTGGACGGGCGTTATCTCGATACCTCAGAGCTTTATGATATGATACAGATGGTGCCTATGATGTCGGAATATAACTGTATACTCATAAATGACTATAACTGTGAAAAGCCCCGTGAAAACATGGCGGGTCTGCGCAGTGATGATCTCAATAAAAAGCTTCTGGAAGTACTTAAAGATATACCGTCTCAGACTGTTGTCATATTCAATGTTACAGGCTTTGAGGTAGCGGTAAAAAATGATTATAAAACAGGCAGGAGCATTATCAAGGACAAGAACAAGAAGCTTGCTGACCTTGCCGAGAAAAACGGTGAGCTTGTTGAGTGTCCTATCAAAAGCGAAAATGAGCTTGCAAAGGATATTGCTGCAAGCGTTTCAGCAAGAGGAAGCCTTATATCCCTTGATAACGCCCGTGAGCTGGCTGTGATGTGTCAGTCCGATACCCTTACCATAAAGAATGAGATAGACAAGCTCTGCTCTTATGCAGGCAGCGGCGAGATAACTGCTGATATTATCCGTAACCTTGTTCACAGGCAGAGCGATGTTACCTTTTTCAAACTGGCGGACGCGGTCTCTGCTTTCAATAAAAGAGCCGCTTTTGAGGCACTTGATGAACTGATGCAGGACAGGGACAACAGAGGTGCTGTACTGGCAAATATCACTGCTTCATTCATTGATATGTACCGCGCTTCCTGTGCAAGAAAATGCGGAAAACAGGTGGCTGATGTAAAAGCGGATTTCGCTTATGTTTGGGAGTTCAAGGTGAAGAATGCTTTCCGTGACAGCTCGAAAATGAGCATACGCAGGCTGAGAGAGTGTATCAGGATACTGAGGGATACCAATATCACTCTTAACTCAGGGGGCTGCGATGAGAAAACTGTACTTGAACAGACAGTGACAAAAATGCTTATGACTAAAAATTAGCGGAGGTCTTATGATTAAGTTAGATGAAGCCATTATCGTGGAGGGTAAATATGATAAGATAAAGCTTTCGTCAATTGTTGACGCTGTTATCATCGTTACCAACGGCTTCGGTATTTTCAAGGATACGGAAAAGCTTGAGCTTATCCGCTATTATGCTAATAAAACAGGTATTATCATACTCACGGATTCTGATGCGGCAGGTCGGAAGATACGCGGATATATCAAAGGAGCTGTGGGCAGCGGCAGGATAACAAATGTGTATATCCCCGATGTCTTCGGCAAGGAAAAACGCAAGACAAAGCCCTCTGCCGAGGGAAAGCTGGGCGTTGAGGGAATAGATGTGGATACGCTTACGGAGACTTTCAGAAAGGCAGGTATAACTGCTTCTGAAAAGAGTACACGCTCAGATATTACTAAGCTCACGCTCTATGAGCTTGGACTCAGCGGCAGCGCAAACAGCAGTATGCTCCGTGAGAAGCTTCAGGTCAGTCTCGGGCTTCCGAGACAGCTTTCGGCAGGTGCTCTGGTGGAGGTACTGTGTACCATGATGAACAGCAGTGAGCTTGCGGAGCTGACAGAGAAGATAAAGGAGGAAAACAATGGTATATAGCAGTCTGATGTTTATATACGGCTTTCTGCCCGTTGCTCTGCTGCTCTATTATCTGACACCTAAAAGGTTCAGGGAATATGTAATGCTTTTTGAGAGCATGGTTTTCTGCTGCTTTATAAGTCTCTATTTCCTTTTATTTATCGCTGCTTATTCTATTGTGAACTATCTGTTCGGTCAAATGATCGGCAAGCTGAGAAAAAACGAAAAGCTTGCTGCGATACCGCTCACTATCGGTATCATATTCGACCTGATAATGATATTCGGTTTCAGGACAAAGTATTTTGTGTGGCTGCATGATATGCTCTATGCGCCCGAAGGCTTTTATCCCATAGGAATTTCTTTCTTTACCCTTTCTGCGGTCGGTACGCTCATAGATACCTACAAGGGAAGGATAAAGGCGGATATGGGCTTTGTCAGATATTTGCTCTATATCATGTTCTTCCCGAGACTTATTATGGGACCGCTGCTCAGATACGGTGTGTTTACAAAAGTTATGGACAGCCGCGATGAGAACCTTATCAATATCGGTACTGGTATGTCCTTGTTCATAAAGGGACTTGCTAAAAAGGTGATCGCTGCGGATAATCTCTATATGCTTTATTCTGCTGTGCGAAGCAGCGATGTGAGCAGTATCTCCGCTGCAACTGCATGGATAGGTATTACGGCTTATCTTTTCTGTCTCTATTTTAATCTGTCGGGATTTGCTGATATGGGTACGGGAATAGCTTACTGCTTTGGTCTGAAATTCCCGCAGAGCTTCAATTATCCGCTTCTCAGTACAAGAATAAAATACTTTGCTGCACGATGGCAGTCGCAGGTAATACAATGGCTCAGAAGGTATGTTACCAAGCCCTTATACAGTGTTTGTGCAAAAAAGTGGATAAGGGAGATAGTATTTGTTGGCGGCTGGACTCTTTTCGGATTCTGGTATACCGTTACTCCTAATGGCGCAGTATGGGGACTTATAATGGGAATTGCTCTCATTATCGAAAACTATGTGCTGCCTGAGAAGGTAATGAAATTTACGGGTATCTTTTATACTTTTCTTGTAGTCATACTGTGTACGGTGTTCCTGTCAGGGGACAGTTTGACTTTTTCTGTGAAGTACCTTATGGCAATGCTGGGCGGAAATGGTATGATCGCAGATGCCAAGTTCTTCTATCTTTTGAAATCGTACATTGTTCTCCTGCTGATAACTATGTATGCTTCCACAAGCCTTTTCAGAAATATGATGATACGTTCGGGAAAGGTCAGAATACGTTATGTTATTGCAGTTGCTTCGCCTTTGATCGCTGTGGCAACGCTTATCATATGCACTGCATTTATCTCATACAGCGGAAGCTCGGATATGCTTCTTATTAAATTGTAAGGAGGGATAAAGTGAATAAGCTGAACAGGACAATGAGTATCGTTACCGCGGTATTATCCTTAACTGTCATCTCTTCACTGGGACTTATGTCCTTATTCGGGAAAAAGATGCAGTGGTCTTTTGATGAGAACAGGCAGCTTGCAGCTTTACCTGAGCCCTCTTTTAAGGAAATGTACAATGGAGACTGGGCCGAAAAGACTGACAGATACGTAACGGATCATTTTGCCGGACGCAGTAAATGGATATATGCCAGCAATCGTATGCAGGAGGAAATGACAGAAAGTATTGTGAACGGTGTTTATGTAAGCAGTGAAAGACTGCTTGATACAGTGATACCTGAACAGGATAAAAAGGCTTTTTCGGATAATATAAGTCTTGTCAATTCCTTTTCAAAGAAGTATAAAGATTTCACAACAGTTTACTTTGCTGCTATCCCATCGTCTACTGGTATATACGGGGATATCCTTCCTTCGGATTTTATAAGCCGTTCGGACAGTCAGCGGATAAATGAATTATACGATCAACTGAGCAATAAGATCCGCTGTATCGATGCGTACAATATCCTTAAAATGATGAAGGATAACTATATTTTTTACCGCAATGATACTAAATGGACAAGCTATGGGGCATATTGTGTTTATAAGACCGTCATTCAGAAGCTTGGTTTTCAGCCGACTTCATATGACAAATATTCCATTGAACACGTTTCTGACAGCTTCAGAGGCAATCTGTATAACAGGACTCTTTCGGATAAGCCTAAGGCTGATATACTTGATATATATTATTATCCTGACGGTGCAGAGGTGGTTTCCTGCGAGAGAGTGCTCAATGACGGCTCAGTGTCGGAAGGGGATATCTATGACAGGAGCAGGCTCAGTTCAAGTGATAAGTATTCAATGTATCTCGGAGAAGATGTGCCTGTGCTGAAAATAAAAACGTCAAACCAGAACGATAAAAAGCTTCTCGTTATCAAAGACAGCTATGGGGATTGTTTCATTCCTTTTCTCATTCAGCATTACAGCGAGATAATCGTGGTATCGCCAGATCAGCTTGACCGACCTCTTGCTGATATCATAAACATAAACGATTACAGACAGACATTGTTCCTTTTCGGGATCAACTATCTTGATGAAAAAATATCTTTTTAAGAAAGGATCTGATTTTATGAAGGCTTTAGTTACAGGTGCAACATCAGGTATCGGACAGAGTATTGCAAGAAAGCTTGCCAAGAGAGGCTGGGAGCTTATTCTTACAGGACGCAATGAGAGTATGCTCAGGGAAATGCAGAAAACTATCGGAAAGGGTACAGAGATAATCGCTGCCGATCTTTCAAAGCGTGAAGAAGTATTCAGAGTTTACGAATTCTGTAAGGGAAAAGATGTGGATATGCTGGTAAATAATGCAGGATATGGTCTTTTCGGCAAATTCGATGATACTGATATGAATGACGAGCTTGCCATGATAGACCTTAATGTAACAGCTCTTCATATACTTACAAAGCTCTTTCTGCGTGACTTCAAGAGAAGAGATTACGGTACTATCCTTAATGTTGCTTCTGTTGCAGGCTTTATGCCCGGACCGCTTATGGCAACATATTACGCTACAAAGAATTATGTACTCAAGCTCTCTATCGCTATATATGAGGAGCTTCGCAGAGACAAGTCGAATGTTACTATCACTGTTCTGTGTCCCGGACCTGTTGCTACTAATTTCAATAACCGCGCAGGCGTAAGCTTTTCAGTAAAGCCCATAACTGCCGATTATGCGGCTGAATATGCTCTGCATAAGGCATTTACAGGCAAGCTGTTTGCTATACCGGGTCTTACTGTAAAGCTCGGTGCTTTCGCTTCAAGATTTGTGCCTTATAAGATACTTTCAGCTATCGTATACAATGTTCAGCAGGCTAAAAAGACCTCGGACGGGAAGGACAGGGCATTGAAAAAATGAGAGATATCAGCTACAGAGTAGCTCTCGGGGGCATCGTTTCTGCTCTTTGTCTTGTTACGATGTTTCTTGCAGGAGTCATTCCTGTGCTTTATCTGCTGCTTCCGGGGATAGCAGGGATACTTCTTATGATAATCGCTGTTGAAGTCAACACAGGCTGGGCGTTTCTAACTTATCTCGCCGTCAGCCTGCTGTCGATCTTCGTTACGTTCGATAAGGAAGCAGCTCTTGTTTTTATAATGTTTTTCGGACATTATCCAATACTCAGATTCTATATCGAGAAGATACCGCTGAAGCTTATTAAGCTTTTGATAAAGCTTGCTGTTTTCAATGTGTGTATCATAGGTTATTTTTATGTTACTGTCTATATCTTCGGACTTGATGAGATGCTGGAGGAATTCGATGAGATAGGAAGATACGGAGCTTACATAATGCTCGGCATATCAAATCTGGTATTTCTTGTCTATGATATCGACCTTGTATTTATGTATAACCTCTATCGGAAAAGGCTTATGCCTAAATTTCGTCAGAAAAGATGACCGTGACCGTTTTTGGCAAAGCGGCTGCGGTCTTTTTTTTTGTACTTGATTTATTAATATTTATGTGCTATAATAAAAAAGTAATTTGACTTAGGAGTGATATTTTGAATACTATAGCAATAATCGGAGCAATGCCTTCAGAGCTTGCTGATATCAGAGAAATTCTTGGTGAAGCAGAAATAAAACATATATCAGGCTTCGATTTCTACATCAATAATAAAAACGGCAAAACTGTGATAAATGCCTGCTGCGGTATAGCAAAAGTAAATGCAGCGGTTTGTACACAGGTCATGATAGATAATTTCCACCCCGATTGTGTGATAAATACGGGTATCGCAGGCGGTATGAACAGTGCAGTTAAAGTTTGCGATGTCGTTATATCCACAGAAGTTCTTCCTCACGATCTCGATCTCCATTTCCTCAAGGATTATCCGCCCTATTGCGGCATATTCAAAGCGGATGGCGAGCTTATGGATACTGCTGAAAAGGTTTGCGGAGAGTTTGGTGTTAAGTCTTTCAGAGGACGTATCGTTTCGGGCGATGCTTTTATTACAAGCAATGTTGTAAAAAAAGCTATTCAGGAAAAATTCGATCCTTATGCCGTTGATATGGAGAGTGCGGCAGTTGGTCACTGCTGTTTTCTCAATGAGCTTCCTTATGTCAGTGTGCGCTGCATTTCAGATAATGCAGATGATGAGGGAGCAATGTCGTTTGACGAATTTGAAAAGATCGCAGCTAAGCGAGTTGCGGAGATAGTTCTTCGTATGGCTGAGCTGCTCTGAAAGGAGTTTTAATCATGAAAAAATTATTATCAATTATGTCATCAGCAGTTATTGCTGCCGGTATGGTCTCAGCATTTACTGTAAATGCAGCTGATGAGGCACCATCAGTATACTTTACAGTAGACGATAAGGCTGACGGTGTGGAAACACTTAAATTTGGCGGTATCTTTGTAAATACAAAGGAAAATACTTCGGCTATCCCATGTGCTGTATACGTAAAGGACGAAAGCAAGAAGGCAGGTCAGATCTTCATTAAGGCTATTGCTGACAAGTCACTCAAGCTTTCTGATCTTACAGGCCCTAACGAGCTTTACAAGGGTGCTCCTTATAAGGGATTTGACACTGATGACAGCATGAACCTTAACATCTTTGAAGACCTTAATATGATCGCTGTAAACTATTCAAAGATATCTTCTGAAAAGCCTATGGAGCTTAACGGTGAGAAGTCAGATTCATATCCGCTTGCTTGCTTCAAGGCTAAGTTCGATGATAATGCTCAGGGTGGCTTATATAACCTCAAGGTTTACAGCACCGGTGCTTATTTCAGCGGTATCATTCTCCGTAACGGTGACGGTACATTCAAGGAGTATGATCCTTCCGAGAACAGCAAGCCGCTGACTATAAATGCTTCTGACAGAAAGCTCGGCGATATCAATAACGACAGCAAGTGGG
This sequence comes from uncultured Ruminococcus sp., assembly GCA_947303535.1. Next base: position 372 of record CAMYYQ010000038.1, on the reverse strand, counting down.
ACTCTGTTGACGTTTCAGGTATCATGAAGGAGTATTCAAGAGTTTCATCAGGTAAGGACGGTATCTTTGACGGCAATCAGAGAGCTGCTGCTGATATCAACGGTGACGGTCTTGTAGACTCTGTTGATGCAAGTAACCTCCTTGCTTACTATGCTTACCTTTCTTCAGGTAACGGTACTTCTTCACTCAATGAATTCGTAAAGAACAGAAAGTGATAATATAAAAAGCAGCCGCAAGGCTGCTTTTTTTTTCTGTATTAAAAAATCGGGAACATTTTCATGTTCCCGATAATTTTTATAATGACTTGTTCAGACTGCTGAATGCGTTGTCTACTACCTTTTTCTCAGGTGCCTTTGTAAAGCTGCTTACTAT
>CAMYYQ010000037.1 GCA_947303535.1 uncultured Ruminococcus sp. | reverse complement strand
TACGATACAGGGGGCAGATGACGGTGAAGTTGTTTACCGCAGCAGAGGAAACGGAGTTTATATATCTGTATTCGCCCTTTCGGAAAGTCTTGGTATAGACTATTTCCGCGGAGTCAAATATCCTCTTGAGGACTACTGCATGGTGCAGTCGTTCCCTATAGGAGTAAGCAACGAGATAACCGAAGGCAAAGCAAGACTGCGTATCAATAACGGTCTTGCACTTATAATAATAACCAACAAGTAACAAAAAAGCCTTTGATGAATATAATGTAATATATCATCAAAGGAGGGATAACATCTTGAAGATAGTTGTCATAAAGAGCCCGAAGTTCGTATCAGGATTTCTTCGTATGATATTTGGTATCAAAAAAGAAGAGCAATAAAAAAGGCTGACTCAATTGAGTCAGCCTTTTTCACGCAGCAGCCAGTTGACTGCTATTATGATTTATCTTTTCTGAAATACTGTCCTACAGCTTCGCTTCCGCAGAGTACGAAGAAAACAACGACTGTGAGTATGAGCGATACCGCATAGAGGAGTATTGCAAGGCCCGAGCTGCCCTTATGCTGGTTATCATAAACAGTCCGGGGAACAGCTGTACAACTCCGAAGAGCAGGAAAACAAAGGAAGTTAATGACTTGATACCGCCAATTCCTGTCATAAGGAGAAGTGAGAGCAGACCTGCTGCACCTGCAATGTACAGAGCTGAATTCTCGATCACCTTGCTTATGCCGCTGAGGCCGTCCTTGTATCCAAGACCAAGCTGACCGGAGTAGAGCAGGAAGAAAACAACAGCTGCAATAACGCCCAATATAGCAATTACGATAGTTATTTTGAAGCCCTTCTGTGCTTCTCTCTGACGAGCTTCTTCCTTGAGAGCAAGCATCATCTGGAGACTTGCCTTTGAGTCTTTTTGCTCAGATGTGAGATTTGCGGAAGTTCTTGCCTGCGACTTAGCACGCTGAAGATCCTCGTCAACATATTTCGGCTGATACTTTGGCGGCTCGGGCTCATCGTCAAGTATAGGAACTGTTATAGGAGCCTGCGGCTGCGGCTGTTTGGGCTCTTCCTGTTTCGGAGGAGGAGTGTAATTGTCCTCATCGAGAACAGGTGCGCTTACCTGTACAGGAGGAGCAACTGCGCCGAGCTGAGTTCTTCTCATATCTATTATCTGCTGCTGTTTATCAGCAGGAAGCGCATCAAAACGAGCTTTCAGATCAGGTGTAAGACCTGCGATTATGTCATCGTCTGAAAGTATGAGCTTTTCATGGGTATAAGGTGCGCTGTTGTCGTCAAGTACGGGAGCGGATACGCCTGTAGGAGCGCCTTTTTTCTCGTATGACTGATCGTATGATGTATTATCGTCAAGTACAGGAGCAGATACACCTGTTGGAGCACCCTTTTTCTCATACGACTGACCGTATCCCATATTATCATCAAGTACAGGGGCTGATATGCCTGCCGGAGCACCTCTTCTGTCGTCTGCCTGACCGTAACCCATACTGTCATCGAGAACGGGGGCTGATATGCCTGTTGGTGCGCCTTTTTTTGCACTGTCTGAAACAAAGCTGTCCATATCATCAAGTACAGGAGCAGATACACCTGTAGGACCGTCCTTCTTTGGTGCGGGAGCTGCATATCCGAAATCATCGAGGACAGGAGCAGTAACGCCTGTAGGTCCCTCTTTTCTGGAAGCTTCGGGAGTATAGGTTATCTCCTCGGGGAGTCCTCCTGTTGGATTGTTTTCATCGTACATAATCAACACCTCGTTTAATGAGAATTAATAAAATCTGTAATACTTATCTCCTTGCCGTTTGATACTGTGGAATAGTAAGAAAGTACAAGAGAAGCGTCAACAGAGTCTATAAGATCATCGCCGTTTACATCGGCATACTTTGTCTGTTCAGAGCTGAATGAGCGTGCGCCGTTTCCTGATGAGATACGCGCATATTCAGCAAGTATCATGGAAGCGTCAACAGAGTCTACAAACTTGTCGCCGTTCAGATCGCCAAGGGAGTATGACGGCAGTTTGTATTCATACTGCGATATGGGATATTTTTTCCTGAATTCCTCTGAATTATAGTCAGGGAACGAGAGCCCGTTGTCATTGCGGGGGATATGTATTATATTCGGGCTTACAGAGTCGAAATCGTCTGAGCCTTTCAAAAAATAGAGGAAATAATGTCCGTTGTATCTCAGGTCCCATGTAGGGTCAAGGAGATAGTACTTATCTTCAAGCTTTACGATGAGCCATACATGGTTGCCGTCAGAGGTAGTATCGTTTATATCGTGTGATACACCTGCGATAACGCGGCATGATATGCCCGAATCATTGTACATCTTATAAAGAAGCTGTGCAACGCCCTGACATACGGCATTGCCGTTTATTACAGCGTTGTAGGCTGAATATATATACTGATCCTGAAGATCTGTAGAGTATGAGACCTTTTCCGTAACGTACTTATATATGGCACGTATTTTTTCATAGTCGGATTTTTGTTCAAGGGAAAGTGATGCAAGTACGCGGTCGATCTTATCATCGAGCATTGCTTCTTCTTCGGGGGTCGTATAATACACAACGTGGAAGTTGAGCTTGCAGCCGTCCTTATTTGTGATAGTGCATTTGTAGCTTTTTACGGCGAAACGAAGATAGTCTCCCTCATCGCCTTTTCCTGTCTCTTCAAATGCGTTGTATATCAATGACTGAGAAAGCTCTTTTGCCTGCTCGTTCCGTTCTTCCTGCGTGCCTGAGAAATTGACATTATCAACAGCTACAGTGAACTCCGAAGAACGTGCTTTGAGATATCCTCGTATCTGTACAGCTGCATCTGCTGTGGACAAGGTCACATTATCCGAGGAGATATCAGGAAATGCAGACTGTGCAGCAAAAGCTGATGACGGTATGATGCTGCCTGTAAGAACAACAAGGGAAGAAAGCGCAGCCAGTAATTTTAACGGGTATTTCATGTTATACCTCCTTTACAACGGGAGTTCACTTTCTGCTTATGAATTCACTCAGAGTCGTATTATCTGAAGTAGTTGATTTATATGCGTAGTAAGAAAGTATAGTAGAAGTGTCAACAGAGTCGATACGACCGTTTTTGTCTGTATCTGCGGCGGTTTTCTGACCTGCCGAGAATATTCCGCATTTGTCCGATGATGAAAGTCTTGCGTATTCCGCAAGTATCATGGAAGCGTCAACGGAGTCTATAAGACCGTCGCCGCTGACATCGCCGAATTCAAACTTCTTGTCGTAAGAATACAGTGCTACACCGTTTTGTTCAGCCAGCTTGTTCAGAGACAGTCCCTGCTTTTCAACAGTTTTTTTATACTCTTCGGAACTGTCGAGATCGTTTGCACCTTTCAGCAGGAACTTATTATCTCCGTTACCCAAAATGAAATCAGATACAGGATCGCATAGGTAATAAGTACCGTCTATGCATACTGCCGGAATGAAGTGAGAACCGAGTTTACCTGTCAGATCAATTGAGGTAAACATAACTTGTGAATCAATGCCTATTTCGGCAAGAGTGCGGATAAACAACTGTACAAAGCCGATGGAGTTTGCTTTTTTATTTACCAGTACCGAATAAGCCGAATAAAGTGAGAGATCATTTTTATCCTCTACGTGATCGACATTTTTCATAAGTTTTACAAAATAATCGTAACCCTTAGCGACTTTTTCTGCATCAGGAAGGTCTCTGTAATTTTCTCCCAATATAAGAGGCATTGCACTGACGAGTTTTTTTATTTGAGTGTCGAGCTCTGTTTCCTGATCGTATGTGGTCATATACGATAACTCAAAATCTATTTTGAATATATCATCATCAGCAGAGGTCTTGACATTGATATTGCGGACACCTAAAAAAAGATAGCTTCCATCTTTTGGATTGTCAGTATGATCGAATATCTTTGTCAGGAGCATATCATCGTAATTACTTGCTTCGGCTACGTCTGCGCCTTTTAATGCTACCGTAAAACTCTCGACCCTGTTACGCATCTCACTGCGTATATATTTCAGCATTTCCTCATCGGAAGTGAATGTAGGAACCTTTACATTGTCATTGGCTGTGACTACAGCAGACGACGGAATATCCGTAAAAGCTGCGTTTACAGGAGCGGCTGAACATACAGCAAGAGAAGCTGTCAGAGCAGCAGCCACCAATTTTGTGAAAGTCTTCATAAATTATCTCCCCCTTGATCCTGATTATAAGAACAGCCGCCGAAGCGGCTGAACTGTGTATTTTCTTATCTTTCCAGTATCTGTGATCTGTCAGGACCGATACCTACCATGCTTACGTGGCAGCCTACCAGCTCTTCGAGACGAGCGATATAGCTCTTGCAGTTTGCAGGGAGCTCATCAAAGCTTGCACACTTTGAGATATCCTCGGTAAATCCGGGGAATTCCTCATATATAGGCTGGCAGCCCTCAAGCTCTTCAAGTGTTGGCGGGAACTCCTTGATAATGCTTCCGTCGGGCTTCTTGTAAGCTACACACATTTTGAGTGTGTCGATATTTGCAAGAGTATCGAGCTTGTTGATAGCAAGGCTGTCAAGACCGTTAACTCTTACAGAGTGGCGAACGATAACTGCATCGAACCAGCCTGTTCTTCTTGGTCTGCCTGTAGTTGTACCGAACTCGCCGCCTACGTTTCTGATCTGATCGCCTGTAGCGTCGTCAAGCTCTGTGGGGAATGGTCCCTTGCCTACACGGGTCGTATAAGCTTTTGCAACACCGATGATGTTTGTGATGACTTTAGGACCAACACCTGTACCTACGCATACACCTGCTGAGAGCGGATGTGATGAAGTAACGTAAGGATATGTACCGAAGTCTATGTCGAGGAGAGTAGCCTGTGCGCCCTCGAACATGATAGTCTTTCCTGCCTTGTGAGCCTTGAATGTGAGAACAGAAACATCGTCCATGTATGGGAGAAGTCTCTTTCCGTACTCTGTATATTCCTTTGTAACAGCGTCAAGGTCGAAAGCCTCACCGCCGTATACCTTAGTGATTATCTCATTTTTGAGCTTGCCTGTAGACTGTATCTTTTCAGCAAGTACTTCAGGGTGAACGAGATCGTACATACGGATACCGCATCTCTCGTATTTATCCATATATGTAGGACCGATACCTCTCTTTGTAGTACCGATGTCCTTGCCGCCGCGGAATGCTTCGGAAAGACCGTCAAGAGCGATATGCCAAGGCATAACGATCTGAGCGCGTGGGTCAACTTTGAGGTGACCTACAGTTTTTATACCTCTCGACTCAAGGTTGTCGAGTTCACCGATGAAGTCCTTAGGATCAAGAACTACACCTGCACCGATAAGGTTGAGGGCATTGGGGTAAAGGATACCCGATGGTACAAGGTGAAGCTTATATACTTCGCCGTTATTTACAACAGTGTGTCCTGCGTTGTTTCCGCCCTGTGAGCGAACTACAACATCTGCGCGGGAAGCAAGGATATCAATGATCTTACCCTTTCCTTCGTCTCCCCATTGTGTTCCGACTACGATATTTGCAGGCATTTATTTTCCTCTTTTCATAATATTTATTTGTGCAGACAGTTCTGCATCTGTCTAAATGCACGCTTACAATACATTATAACATATTAAAAGAGAAAAAGCAACAGTGCAAGTGAAAGATTTATCAACATAGCAAAAAATGACAGTTGTGCATAAAAAAGGCGCACTGAGTGCGCCTTTTGTTTACAGACTGTTTTTCCTCTGGTAATAGAGTTCCTTGTCTTTTTTCATATTTTTTCTTGCTTCGATGAAAACATGACGGTAATTTTCGTGTTCATCGGGAGTATAGGAAGAACTTCCCTTAGCGATTCCGAGGATATGCTCAGACTTCTTTGAATTATTGAATGTATTCAGCTCCTCATCGAACTGCTCAAAGAGCAGGCTCATCTGGATATGGTTCTTTTCTTCCATTATAGCGATGAATTCGTCACCTGCAACACGGAATACATTTTCTTTTCCGAATACATTTTTGAGTATCCTTGCAGAATGGAACATGAGCACGTCGCCAGCTTCAAAGCCGTAATGTGCATTTATGCTTTCAAGACCGTTCAAGTCGAAGAAAGCAACGGAAAAAGATATCTCCTCAGTTTTGATCTTGTCGTCGAGAGCCTTGATAGTGTTTTTGTATGCGGCTTTGTTGTATGTATTGGTGAGCTCGTCCTTATACATATTCGCATCTACGTAATTTACGTATTTATCCAGTTTTTTGCATACTGCTCGGAGGTTTGTTGTTACTTCATCGTAATCGTCTCTCAGAGTCTCGCCGCCTTTTTCGCCGTTAGCCAGAGTCTTTATCACTTCGCTCTCGCTGTCGGGCAGGAAGTCAAGCTTCTTTATGCAGGTATTCATCAGAGTCGAATTGATCCTGTGTGTAGCCTTATCAAGCTGATCGACCTCTTTGAGCATTGCTGTGAAACGCTTTCTGTTCTGCGACATGATTATGAATGAGAGTACTATACCTACTGTAAGGGCACACATAGTGATGATTATGGAGACCACCCTGTTATTGCTGAGCTTTCCGTCGTACCATTCTGCATTGAAATCAACTCCGACTATGCCTGCTACCTTGCCCTCAGAATTGAAAACAGGGCTGTATGCCGAATAGAACGTGCCCCATTCATCGGAGTATGCTTTTTTATCAACATCGGCTGTGCCGTGGGCGGCATTCAGGAGCGCTTCAGTGGTTACAATAGGAGCACCGAATTCACCCGGGTCTTCTTCGGCAGGGTCGATGGTAAAGGTGAACGAGCCGTCAGCCTCCTGTCTTATACCGTAAATATAGTCAAGCTCTATATTATCCTGAAATGCTCTTAGCGTATCCAGTGCCTTATTGTATGGCTCGGTACCCTCGTCCTCCTTTTTCAGCTGTTCAAGCTCGTCGCCGTTGAGCATATAAGCCGCAGTATTGGAGATATCCAGCATTCTTTGCTCTATCTGTTCACGCAGGTTTTTCTTGGCAAGCATTGAAAGTATCATAGCCATAATAATGTTCGTTATCAGAAGCAAAGCAAGTGCCAGAATGAAATTACGTTTGCTCGATCGAAATCTTTTTTCTTCTTTCATATAAAGTCCCCTTATTATATCAAATAACACACACATATATATATAATTTATATAGCTATTATATCATCTGTCTTATACGTTGTCAAGGCAAAAATAAAAAAACAGGCAGTTTTAACAGCCTGTTAATTTATTATTTGGGGTGTGCGTTTTTTTGCAGATATACGCGGCTCATCTGCGCTTTTTGATGCAGTATTTTGCCTTTTTGGATTCCCAGCTGATATCATTTTCATCGAGCTTGGTTTTAAGCTTTTTTATATTCTTTGTGCATACCGTATAGTAACGTTCGTCTTTGTCGTGTCCCGTATACGTATACTCTACGAATTTATTATTTATTATGACAACGTCCTTGATAGTACCGTCGTCAATACAGTCTGCAAATGATTCGTATGTAGTGTTTGGGTACTTCAAGTAGTAGGAGTTTTTATTGATGTTATACATTCTTACTATCGAACTGCCTATGTAAAATATAGTTAAGCAGTAGAGTATGATACATACTATCAGTAATATTGAGGACTTTTTTCTGTATTTTTTCTGCTTTTCTTCGGGAACTATATTTCTTATGAAATCCAGCTGTTCTTCGGTACACAGGCATTTCTCAA
>CAMYYQ010000036.1 GCA_947303535.1 uncultured Ruminococcus sp. | reverse complement strand
ACAACAGAAACAACTACGGAAGGAACGTGATGATATGAAAACTAAAATAAAAGCGGCAGATAAGAGCGAGGAAAAGCTCTTCTACGCCTGCGACGAAGAAGAAATACTGGCAGCAAAGATCGGTCATATGAGACTGGACTTCGGTAACGGCAGGCAGTTCTACGGAACATGGTTCGGCGGCAATGACGAGCTGAACGACGATGAATTCAAGGCAGAGTTCGATGAGGTGACTAAAACACTCCGCTCGGATCTGCTCAAGGATAGGGCGGCTATGGATAAGTTTATCAGAGAGCATCCCTCACTTGACCTCGGCAGCCGCGGCAACGGATACAAAGTACAGACGGACGAGCATATCTACTATCTGCGGTGCAAGCCGCAGCCCGGAGACTATGACTGTTACTGCTTCTGCTATGAGCGTGAGATGCTGGAACAGGCTATGGCTGAAGATATGACAGAGGAAGAAAATATAGGAATGGAGATGAACACATGACGGTAACATTGAGATACGGCGACAATGTCGTTAGCTGGGGATTACCTGTTTCTGCAATGAACGTGCAGGATATCCTCGACAGGATGAACGTGCAGAGTGGCAGAGAAATAGAATACAAGTTCTCGAAATATGATTTGATTGACCTGCCTGCAAACGTTCTCGACAAATGGTATAAGGCGGATATTTATAAGCTGAATGTATTTGCAGAGCGATTCGAGCATCTGGAAGAGCATGAAAAGGCAGGCTTCAAAAGTGTGCTTATGAATAATCCTGACAGCAGCATTGACGATATGATAGCGATGACATATGGCATTGCTGGCGTACCTGTGTACCCAGCTTCGACCTATGCTGAGATCGGCGAGATAGCAGTTGACAATGAAATGCTGCCTGAGATTGAGAAGTGTCCTGATGAGGTAATAGGTCTTCTGGACTATGAGAAAGTCGGTAAGTTACTTGCTGAAAGGGATAAGGGCATATTCGTTGACGGATATTATTGTATGCCTGATAGCTATGTGAAACCTAATATATCAATCATGATAGAGGTACCTGATAAGAGATTTTTCAGAGTGTTGGCATCACCATATGCAGACAATACAGATCAGGGACAGTGGTTCAACCTGCCCGAAGATATGCGGCAGCTGCGTGAATATGCAGCCGAGTGGAGTTCATTACCGCAGCAGATGTATTATCCGGTTGTCAAATGTATACTCCCGAATATATCTGAAGTATTATACGATGAGCCTGATTGGGAAGATGATATGATAGCACTATCCGAGCAGCTCGCAGGTATGTCGAAGGCTCAGATAGTTAAGCTGAAAGCTGTCATGGAGGCTGAGAATATCCAGACCTTCTCAGGAACAAGAGAAGCTATAGACGACCTGAACGAATATGACTTCGATCCGATGATACAGGACGAGAGCCAGTACGGTAAAGTATACGCCTGCCGTGTCTTCTCGCCACACTTCGATTGGAGTATCCTCGAGGATTGTAATATGCATGACTTTGGAAAGCAGGTGCTCACTCGTAAGCATGGAACGATGACAGAGTACGGAGTGCTCTCAGGTAAAGGACAGAAGCTCTATACTAAACTGACTGCTGAGCCTGGAGTAATGGAAGAAGCTGAAGAAGAAAGTGAGGACGAGTCCGAAACAGAAGATGAGTCTGAGGAAATGAGTATGGGAGGTATGGTATGAAAAGATCAATTACAGTACAGATACCCGAGGAAAAACTATCGGCGATAGAGATGTACCTTGAGCAGAAGAACACCACTCTTGCGTCGAAGCTCGACAAGCAGGTCGAGCAAATATATGCGAAGGTGGTACCTCAGAATGTCAGAGAGTACATCGAGCTGACATCAAGGCAGCAGATACGCAGACCTCGCAGACCTGTTGATAACACACCGAAGCCCGAACAGTAATTCGCCCCGTGTCGCGCGAGAATGCGCTGTGTGCCATTTTGTGAGCCACAGTCGGGAAAGGATATCACCTCGGGAGTGCCGAGCCGTTTTGGGGCGGTTTTGGAGATGATTTGAAATGGCAGGTTCGGAAGGCTTCCGAGGGTGGTTTCTGGGTTGCAGGTAAAAGGCTGGCGTCAAAGCGCCAGCCATTCCACAGCGGACCGGCAAAGCCGACCGCATTTTCGAGTTTTTCAGAAATAAACGATTGGAGTCAAAATGAAAGTTGGTGAAAAATCTTGGAGTCAAATAATTCAAAAGGTAAGAAAAACAGCAGTGATTCGGGAAATTTTGATGGAGTCACTGCCGCTAAAATAAAGTTTCCGCTGTACATCTATCCGGAGACAATGAAAACAGTCAATAGTCTGTACAAGGCTGACTGCTGTCCTACCAAAACTGAATTCATGGAGAAAGCGATTCGCTTTTACTGTGCTCACCTTATGCAGAATAAGCCTGAACTTATTGAATATCTTGCACCGCAGGTAGGTACGATAGTTGACGGAATTATAAAAGGAACAGAGCAGAGATTATCTCGTGCCATATTCAAGTTAGCTGTAGAGGTTGGAGTGCAGACGCACATACTTGCAGCTATAAATGACATTGATGATACGACGCTCTTCAAACTTCGTGATATGGTTACGGACGAGGTCAGACGCATAAACGGTATAATAAACTTTGAAAGTGCTGTGAGATATCAGCGGAGTGAGGAATAAATAAAAGCGCTGTATGATACAGCGCTATACATATATCATGGAGGTGAGAGTATGGCTCAATTAATTGTTTCAAGCCGCTATCTAAAAAGCGGCAAGCGTGGTAAAACAAAGCGCAGGAATTTTACAAAGTACATTGCAACCCGTGAATCAGTGGAAAAGCGACCGCAGAATACAGGTAGAACTACTGATAATCAAAAGCAGCTCATTTCAGAGCTGATAAAAGAGTTTCCAATAGCAAAACAGTATCTTGAATATACAGACTACACTAAGAATCCTTCATCAGAAAATGCTTCGGAACTCATTTCAACTATCATAGAACGTCATGCTGATGTTATCGGTAACAGAAGGAACTTCATAGGATACATGGCAAATAGACCAGGAGCAGAAAGACGCGGCGAACATGGATTATTCAATGGAAGTGATGAGCCTATTGACCTGAATGCGGTTGCAAATGAAGTCGCAGAGCATCCCGGATATGTATGGACTCATGTAGTCTCACTCCGTCGTGAGGACGCAGTGCGGCTTGGCTATACAAATTCTGATATGTGGCGTGAGCTTGTGAAGCGTCACATTGACGATATATCAAAGGCACAGAATATTCCGCTTGCAAATATGAAGTGGTATGCAGCTTTTCATGATACGGCACATCATCCGCATATACATCTCATTGTGTATTCGTCAGATCCGAGACAAGGATACCTTACAAAAGAAGGTATGGCTGCAATACGTTCAGCTTTCGCAAACGATATTTTTCATGAAGATATGAAAAGCATTTATCAGGAACAGACACTCACTCGTGATGAACTGAAAGCATTATCCGAGAATCAGATGAGCGATATAGTATCGCAGCTCGGCAGTGGAAATGTTGACAAAGGACTTGTGATAAAGATCAGAGAATTATATTCTCAACTGCAAGGCGTAAGCGGTAAGAAAGTGTACGGATATCTCCCGAAGGAGGTTAAGCAGACAGTCAATGATATTTTTTTATTAATGTCACAGGACGAAAATATACAAAAGCTGTACGATAAGTGGTGCGAATTCGAGAAAGCTAAGTACAAAATGTACACGCAGAAGGATAAGGAGATTCCTACACTTATTGAAAACAAAGAGTTCCGTTCGGTAAAGAATATGATCATCAGAAAAGTCATAAATATGATTGAGATTCCTGACATCGAGCCTGAAGAGACTCACGATGATATTGAAGAAGATAACGATATTTTATTCCCCGATGAACTTGACGTAGAATCTGATGACATAGAAGAAAGTAGCGGCAATTATTATTTCAAATGGTCGGATGAGTACAAGTCGGCGTCAAGGATACTCAGGTCAAAGGATTCGACAGATGATGAGAAATCCGATGCACTCTCAGTTATGAAGTCCGAGGCTGACAAAGGAAATGTCCTTGCAATCCATGACATGGGAAAATACTGTTCCGACGAGAAAACAGCACAGTCATACTACGCTAAAGCTCTTGCAGGTTTTATTCAAGTTGAGCCGAAAGCTCAGAAAATGCGTTCGTACTTCCAGTATCGTATAGGCAAGATGTATTTGTACGGCAGCGGTACAGAGAAAGAACCCGATACTGCTTTTACATGGCTGGAGAAGTCTGCTATGGCTGATAACAAATATGCACAGCACACGCTCGGAAATATGTACTCCTACGGGATAGGAACAGAAAAGGATCTGTCGAAAGCGTTTGTTTTATACTCGAAAGCTGCTCGCAAAGGTATGCCTTACTCCGACTATGTCCTTGCGCAGATGTATCATTATGGCAGCGGCATAGAGCAAAATGAAAAGCTCGCCCAAGAGCATTACAGCAAGGCACTGTCGGCGTTTCTCATGTATGATAAGGATGATAAGCTGTTATACAAGATCGGACGTATGTATTACTGCGGACTTGGAACGGATGTCGATAAGCCCAAAGCCTTGAAATATCTTGTTGAATCTGCGGAGCAAGGCAATATGCAGGCAAAGCGCATTATTGCACAGGAGCTTATCAGCGGTGAGTACATTCCACAGGATATTATTCGTGGACTTACAATGCTTACCGAATGTGCTGACAAGGGCGATACATCTGCTGCATACAAGCTCGGAAAGATATACTTCAAGGGCGAATATATGCCTACTAACTATGATAAGGCTGAAAAATATCTGTCGGCGGCAGTCTCAGATAATAATCGTGATGCTGTGTATCAGCTTGCAAAACTGTATATGACTGCGGAGAAATATGATATCAAAAAAGCGATAGCGTTGTTTGAAAAGGTTGCAGATAAGAATATGTGGGCTTCATATTGGCTTGGGCGTATATATCTTTTTGGCAAGGAGGGTATCGCCCCCGACAGGGAAATAGCTTTGCAATGGCTGATGAAATCATCGGCAGACGGAAATGAATTTGCTGAAAAGCTCTTGAACTATTCCAATAACAATTATACAGGTGCTATATCCAATACTGTAATCAGCTTACTCGTTGATCTCGGACGGTTTATTGAAGAAGATAATTCTCGAAGCCGCAGAAACATCTCACACAAAGTTGACAAAAAGCTTCAGAGAATGATACAGAAGAAGAAACTCGAGCACGGTATCAAGTCGAACGATATGGACATGAGATATAACTATTAAAAAATGAAAAAAGGCTTGACATTAACCTCAAATCTGTGGTAAACTATAATTACATCAGATTTGCTGTAATTAGGAGGAGCAACTATGTCAAGCCTAACTTTTGTTCCATTTGAATACCCTCAAAGTGATGACGGCGAGTTCTGTGCATTGCTTGCAGAACATGGAATGCTCCAAACACGCAGAGAGCAGCTTGGGTTAACACAGCGGCAGGTCGCTGATATGGCAGGAATAAATGTTAGCCAGTATCAGCGATTTGAAGCTGGAGAGAAATATATATCGGGCACATCTATGAGAATTGGACTTGCGGTTTGCGCTGCCCTTATGTTGGATCCGTATGAATTGATTGGTATTAATGTTTCGCAGCCAGATCCGAAAAATATGAAACCGGTGCCGTTATTCAGCAGCGGACTTCCAAAGGATCTGCTTGCTCCCAAGAGAGTAGGCAGAAAAAATATAAGAAAAGAGATAACGACAGTTTATGTTAATTATGATGAGTATTCTTTTCTTATCTCCTACGATATACTTAAGAAAATAGGCTGTCCTGAATATATACAAACGCAATGGAATATTGAAAAACGTCAGATAGTATTCCGCGCGGCTGGCAAAGATGAAGAAGGTACTTTTGATGTACCTGAACAGATTTTTGACAAATCCTATTATGCACTTCCAAGTATAAAAGCCAAGAAAAATCCCATTGCAGCTATGAACTGGGGAGATACGCCATACGCTGTAGAGGCGCGGCTTGTAAAAGACAGCAAAGGCACCATATATATCATGGTTGATCTTAATACGTCAAATTGAAGGAGCTTTTATTACACCTAAAAGACTTTCAAAATAGTGATATAAAGAGATACATTGTCCATTTGTCTACATGACCATATTGAGACTGCGATAGGATAAAGGGCGAAAAACAGATGTATTTGTCTTCATATTTATTTGAAAACTCATGGACAAATGGTCAAATGGACAATGTCTATATGCAACAATAATGCTCACGGAGGAAAAGAAATGGCAGTTATAAAATGGGCTGATCAGACCGAGATAACATCAGTCAATTGGCTGTGGAAGCCTTTTATACCATTCGGAAAAGTAACCCTTGTCGAGGGCAATGGCGGAGATGGAAAAACGACCTTAATGCTTACAATAGCCGCGTTGCTATCTCAAGGAATAAAGCCGCCAACACTTGAAAACGGTGAATTGCTACCCTCTGAACCAATCGAGCCAATAACTACGTTCTTTGTAACTAATGAAGATGGCGTCGGTGACATGGCTATTCCTCGTTACATAAGAGCTGGTGGAGACAGAACAAAACTCGCATACAGCGGTGAACTCGAACAACATCTTACACTCAACGAAAAGGAAATGTATGAGATCATCAAAGAAACCGGTGCAAGACTGCTTATAATTGATCCCCTGCAGTCCTTTCTTCCAAAAGGAACTAATATGGGAAATATGACTCAGATGAGAGCTATTTTCTCTATGCTAACGAAGGTTGCACAGGATACCGATTGCGCTATAGTAATAATCGGTCACTTGAATAAAAATGAAGGTGCGCGTGATATACATAGGACAATAGGCAGCGTTGATATAGCAGCGGCGGTACGCAGTATTATCCTCGTTGAAGCAGATAAGAATGACCGCTCAAAGCGATATCTGAGAGCAGTCAAGAGTAATTATGATGAATCTGATTACTCTACGATACAGCTCGTTTTTGATGAAAATAAAAGGCTGTCATTTAAAGTTGCAGAAGCATATAACGTAACTGATAATGAAGAACTTCATATGCTTAAAATTGAACGCGCAGCTGATATTATACAAAATATGTTGAAAGATAAGCCTGTTCCTATTGGTGATATCATTGCGGAAGGTGCTAAGAGTGATATAAGTAATAAGACAATTCGACGTGCAGGTAAAGAAGTTTTAAATGTATCAACAAAATATATTGATGGTACGGCGTATTGGAAATTACCAAGTAACAAAGATGATTAAAATTATATTATAAATGAAAATGAGGATGGATTTAATATCCATCCTTTTTTCTTTTCGTGATAGTTATAAAAGCTTAGAACGCAGTGGTAATAAATATTAACAAATACAATGAGAAAGGAGTTTTAAATGGTCAATTCTACCTATATGATAACAAAAAGGGCGTATCAACGTAACATTGATGCGCCCTTTCGTCAATTCTGCTCATCAATCTAATTCATACTGATATTTCTCAATATATAGGCATATATCAGCTAATGCTCTACGACAAATTGACGGCTGTAAGCTTAAACAGATAAACAAAGCCGACCCACATACTTTTTCTTTATCTCCATTGAAGAATGAACGTATCTGTTGAGTGTAATAGCAGCATCTGCATGTCCAAGCAGCTCACTGAGAGCTTTTGGATCAAATCCCTTTTCAATGCAAACTGTTGCATAAGTGTGTCTGAGAATAT
>CAMYYQ010000035.1 GCA_947303535.1 uncultured Ruminococcus sp. | reverse complement strand
ATCATTTAACTCAAAGTCATACTTTACCGACATCTGAGCATCATGGGTAAAGGGATTTTTGCTTTTCTGGTATTTCTGGATACCTTTGGAGCCTGCAAAATCCCATGTCGCTGAACAGCCGCCGTTTTCATTTGGCTCGAAAATGAAGTTTTCATCAGTTATTTTACTGCCATTACTCCATCTTTCAATAATTGGCGGTTCAGTATCCAACGATTCGCCGATATTGATATCAAACTTGTTGATATGTGCCTTGCCGTCGGAACTCATTGATCCGACTACCAGAGAAAGCTCTGATATATATAATGGCGCATCTGAACCTTTTTTATAGTAATCCTTGTTCATAGCGTCAAGGTGCTTTTTTATATCTATAGTTCCTCTTCTATATTTTTTAGCTTGCTCTTTATCTGACCTGTCTGCTTCAAGGCTTCTGAACTGCATATTGATGTACGGGTTTTCAGGGTAAATGCCAAGAAGGTTTTCCTGATAATATTTACAGCCTTTGTATACTCCGTAATGTTTTCCGCCTTCATCAAATTCAGTGCTGAACGAATAGAATTCATCAGGATATTCATAATTTACCATGCCTATTGGTATAAAGAATTCATCGTGACATCCTTTGTTTTCAGAATCCTCGATATATCCGTGTATACTGAATTCCGTCATGCCTTTTTCAAGGTCCGAATAATCAATATCATATTCCGCAGTTATACTGCTGACGCTGTTGATATCAAGATAGTCGTCAAATCGTCTTGTCTTGCGGAACTCACTGAACCCGTTGTCTGTATCCCAGGTAAGATCAAAGCCGTTTTTATCATCAAAGCAAATATCGTAATTACAGCCTGTGAAAGAGTTTGCTTCGTAATAATAACCGTCTTTTTTGACAGGAAAATGTTTTTGTATAGTGATATTCTCCTGCGGCTCAGTGTCAGGGACTTTGGAAAGTGCGCAATAATGTGCCGATAGATCACCATTGCATCTGTATGCTTCCGTATCAAAATATAAGCAGTCAAGTGTGCCGAGTTCAAGACCTGCGCGCTCCCATTGTTCAAAATGTTTTTTCAGGTCTATACTGCCGTATAAATGATATGTTTTTCCTGCCGACATCTGATTGCAACGTTTTACGCTGAAATACTGATCAAGGTAGTAAGGGGCGAACGGAGTATCGATCACCAGCTGGGTGAAATACATATCATATATTGTCCCGTTGTCCTCAAAAGATCCAAGCTCTTTGTATCCTCTTGTTGTCTCGGGAATATGGAAATTATAGCCGTTTTCGATAACATACAGTTCTGTATCGCCCTGCTCTGTTTTCATAAATCCATATGCGCCTACATATGAACAGCCTTCGGGCTTTTCGCTTATGGCATCGGTTTTCACAGATACGTCATAGGACATATAATAGTCATCGTAATCGCTGCCCATCTCTATGCTGTGACCTTTTCTGAAGTAGTAGTTTTCAACATCGGTCCATTCGCAGTAAAAACTGTCAGGATCTTCGATCAAGTGGAATTCCTTGCCCTTATTGTCCTGTTGCCAGTAGCTGTATGTATAGCCGTCCTTATCCCATACCCTGCTTGGGCTCGGTATTGCAAGTGCTGCATGGACATTCAGCGGTAACACCGAAGCAGAGGATAAAAGTACCGCAGCTGCTGTAAAAGCTGCTGCAAAACGCTGTGCTGATTTAAAAGACATAAAATTCCCCCTTTATGCCAGATAAAAGATGCTGCGTCAGAAAGCCTTTTTGACTTTCTGTCCTTATTATATTACAAAAAAAAGGCTATTACAAGACATTTTTTGCCCGAAATGTTATCCATTGAGCGTTTTTTGCTCTTTACATACTTAAAGCAGAGAGAAATTTGACAGTTTTGCATGGTATGTATATAATGTAAAAGTAAGACAATACATAAAAGATAATAAAAGGATACACAAAAGACACATTGCGGTTTTATAATACAGTTACAGTAATAAGGAGTGCACATCTTATGAAAAAAATTCTGCTTATAGAGGACGATACCGAAATATGTGAGGTCATCAAATACTATTTCAGCACCAAAGGTACGGAAGTATCTGCGGTAAACAGCGGAGGTCAGGCTTTTGATATCATCAGGGGCGATGAACTTGACTGTGAGCTTGTACTGCTGGATATCATGCTGCCCGAAACGGACGGCTTTACGCTGTGCAGACAGCTCCGCATGAGAAGCGATATACCTGTAATATTTATAACTGCAAGGGGAAGGGAAGAGGATATCCTTTACGGATACGATCTGGGCTGTGATGACTATATCGTTAAACCATTCTTGCTCTCTGCACTTTACAGCAAATGCGAGGCACTTGTCCGCCGTGCAGGCAGCAATGACGAAAGCAAGGTGCTCAGATGCGGCGGTATAAGCCTTGATACAAGGACGCTCCGATGCTTTGCCGATGATAATGAAGTAGAGCTTCCGCCAAAGGAGTTCGATATATTACGCTATCTTTTAGAGCATGAAGATTGGGTAGTTACCCGTGATACTCTCCTTGACAGGATATGGGGCTATGATTATTTCGGCAGCGACCGCGTAGTGGACAATCATATAAAAAAGCTTAGAAAAGCCCTCGGCAGCGCAGGTGCGCAGATAAAGACTCTTGTGGGACGGGGGTATAAGCTTACAAAGGAGTGAACAAAATGAAAAAAGGACTTTTCAAACACAAGCCCAAACGCACTACATTCGGGAAGATGTTTGCAAAGGCGATGATACTTCCCGTTATACTGACTGTGGCTTTTGCCGCTTTGCTCAATTTAGGCATAGAATATTTAGCCTGCGAGCAGGCACGGAAGCAGCAGAGCAGCTTTGAAAGCCAGCTGATACAATCAATTCAGTTCAATGAGGAAAAGTCAGGAAAATTCGGAGATAAAATAAATGGCATATCTATGAAAATGGGGTTTGGTACTTTTTATGACGTACTTTATGAAGAACTGACACTTCCGTTTATAGGAGGTGCTTCATCAATGACCGATAAGAACGGCATTGCAGTATCAGCTCTTATTGACAGCAGCGGCAATGTTATAGCTACAAATTCGGCAAAGATGTGGTGTGTTGTCAGGTTCGGTGATAAACCTGATGATATTTGCTGGTTATACTGTGATCCTGCCGAAGTCAACATTCCCGAGGTGGATAAGCTTGTCAACGACCATATTCAGGGGGAATATTCCGACGATCATTATTATTCATATGATATAATAAGTGCGTATATTAATATTGAGGAACATAAAATGATACCTCATGAAATTAAGATCTATGAAATAAGAAAAGATGAAGAAGATTATGAAAGTCTGGAAGAACATTTTCGTAATGCGGAAGTGATAGTAATAAATGCTGATGCAGAAGGCTTCGAGCTTATGGAGTTCTATGCGGATAAATATTCGGATACTGATATTGTTAAAACGGAATATCCGAGCTGTGGATTTGAGAATATATGGGGCGTTGAAAAGAGCAAAGTCGATAAAGCAATAAATGACAATTACAATTATCATGGTGAGGGTTATAATTATGAAAGTGATTATAGGTTTGTGGTAAATGAGTCTATCGTTCACAGAAACGTGTTCTTTAACGGCGAAAAATGCACGCTTTTCATGGATTATAAAGTCAACGTATGGACTCGATCAATAATAAAAATGTACATTATCTTCGTAACGGTATTTTTCCTGTTCCTGACATTCATCGCATTTCTGCGCTGCTGGAGCAGGAATGTCAAGAACAAGGCTCAGTACGCCTTTGAGGACTATCAGAGAGCCCTCACGAACAACCTTGCGCACGATCTGAAAACTCCCCTTGCGGTAATAGGCGGATATGCAGAAAACCTTATGGAGATGCGCAAAGACAGCGGTGATGCAAAAGAGCTGCAATATCTCAGTTCTATTATGAATAATGTGTCCTATACCGATGATATAATCGCAAAAACGCTGAAACTCAGTAAAACAGAACAGACAAAGAAACTGAACAAAAAGAAAGTCGATATAAAAGCCCTTGCGGAGAAATGCGCAGAAAAGTACAAAACAGCTCTTGAGGAAAGGGGAATAGAGCTGACCATAGAGGGCAGCGGTGAGGTAAATGCCGATGAAGATTCACTTTCACTTGCTGTTGATAATCTTATATCCAATGCGGTGAAGTACACTCGCAATGACGGTTCTGTGAAAATAACCGTAAGCAAAAAGGAATTTGTCATAGAGAACGATACTGCCGAGGATATTGATACGAAAGAGCTGAAAATGCCTTTTGTAAAGGGCGATAAGGCTCGAAGCGACAAGAGCAGCAGCGGTCTGGGATTATCCATTGCTGAGGCTGCCGCAGTGCAGAACGGCTTCACATTGAAGCTGAGCTGTAAGGACAAAAAATTCAAAGCCATGATAGAGATGTAATATAAAAAAGACAGGCTGCAAATGTACTTGCAGCCTGTTTTATGTTATTATTTTTCGGGAAGTGATTTGATAACACCTTCGATGTATCTGCTTATTGAACGAGCGTCCTGATTTGTAAGTCCGCCGCCCGGTTCGTAAACGTCAGCGTTTGACAGTCCCTGTACTGTTATATGTGCAGGGTTAGTGCCCTTTACGCCGTAGCTTGAAGGAAATGCAACAGCCTTCATTATAAGGCTCACATCTTCTTCGTCAACGATACCGTCGCAGTTTGCATCGCCTAAAAGTGTAGGCTCTGAAAGCAGTATCTCTTTTCCTGTGTAGTAGTATTCGGGTTCGTCTGCTTCATGGAAATATACGCGGAAATAATCCATAGAACCATTGAAGTAGTTGCCCGAATGACCTCGTGCTATATAGCAGCGTGTGAGCGGACTGAATGTCTGCTCGGGAAGTGTTGTAAGCTTAACGCTTCCTATTGTTTTGCCGTTGATAATAAGCTTTGCAGTGTTGTTGCTTATTATAACGCGGACGATATACCATGCGCCCTTTTCAAACTCGGTCCTTGATACTATCTTTGTATCGCCGATGCCGAACTCAGGTCTGCCGTCCTTGTTTGCAGGTGTGAAGTACATTGAAGTACCGTTGCCAAAATCAAAAACACGCTGATCGGCATTGCCGCCGCGCCAGAGAACAGAAGTGCATATCTCCATATTCTTGTAGTCTACAAGAGTTTTATCGCAGATGATGTACTGGTTTTCTCCGTTGAAGGTTATTACTCCGTCCGCAGTAGCGCGGTGTTCCTGCCAGAGAGGTGCATTTCTGATTATGCCGTTTGTAGAGCCGTATGTATCGTAGGCAAATACGTTGCTCTTGCGGTCAAATTCATATCCTGCATACAGACCGTCAGTATACGGGAGTTTTTCGTTGTATTCATCTGATTCCATCCAGCCAAAGGCTGCACCGTGTGAAACAGAATTTTCATTGTAGAAATCACCGTCGAGTATAGCCTGACCTGAGGCAACTCCTTTTCCGTAGCAATAAGCAGTACCCTTTACGGTAGCGTTATCAGTTACGGAGTATTCATCGAGGAGGTAGGCATTGCCCATTATACGGGCATTCCCCGATACAGAAGCACCTGCGGTAACAACGGCGTTCTCGCCGATCTTAGCGTTTCCGCTTATAGTTGGTGTTGCCCACCAGAATCCGTAAACACAGGCATAATCGCTTATTCTTGCGTTATCGGAAATGGTAGCGTTATTAACTACGGCATGATCTGTGATAACAACTTTGTCGGTGATAACAGAGTTTCCGAGCACCATTGCGTCCTGTCCGACGTAAACGGAGTCATCTATCTCGACAGTATCAGCTACAAAGCCGCCGCCGTTAGGGTGGATATGTCCTTCTACACTTTTTTTGATATCGCGGTACATAGGTGAAGCGCCCTTGATATCAAATTCGTAGGGATAGCGGCGTTTATAGTCGCTTTTGGTGTATGAGTATTCGTCTCCGCTTTCAGCCTTGTCGTAGAAATTGTTCGGGATTATCTCATCTGGAGTAGCTGCTACAGTAAGGTAAAGAGCTGTCTCTGTGCCGTCGAGGGCAATTGTCTTTGTACCTTCTGAGAAAAGTGTTGAATAAGTAGTTGTTCCGTCTTTCTTTTCCGTAACGAGACAAGCACGCCAGTCGGCTTCTTCAGCGTCAGAGATGCCGCGGAGTGTGACGGACACACGTTTTCCTTCGATATTCAGGGGAATAACGTTCAGACCGGTCTGCATAGGCGCTTTTTCTTCGGGAACTATGTAACAGTTCTCTTTATCCGGAGCAGCCTCGGGCTGAGTGTAGATGAGCTGCCATACGAAAGGGTCTTCGAGGGATTTGCTGAGGGCTTCGTTATACAGCTCTTTATGCTTGAAATCAAGGGTAGCCATGTGTTTTGCGAAACTGCCGATAAGGTCTTTCATATCACAGCCTGAAAGTCTTTCGATAGTATCGAATGGGTATTCGTTTGGTTTAGCTTCGGTCTGAAGCCGCATGATAAAGTCCTTGCCCAGAGCGTCAAAGTTGTCAGGATTTTCGGAAAGATACTGGAGGAATATCCACGCCTCATAGTACATTCTTCCATGGGGAATTGTTAGATTCATATTTCTGAGATAGGGAAGGAAAAAATGCGTTGTAGGAGTTTCAAGGGTGTCAAAATACTGCTCCTTGAACCAGTTTGCGACTGCATCCCACCAGGGACCTGTGATAGTCTGGTCAGTCCAGCCTTTTGAGTGATAGGTAAGAACGTGTCCGTATTCGTGGGGGAGAGATGCTGAATCAGTGCCGTCCAACTGCGTCATTGCGGCAGGATCACAGAAAATATAGGCGAATCCTGTGAATGGTTCGGCGCTCATGTATGCCCAGCCGTCCTCGAAATCGGGAAGTCCCGTTCTTGTAAGATAAATGTTGGTCTTGTACTTTTTTCCGTCAGGGGTGAAAACGGATTCAGAGGAGTCATTCATGCCAAGCTCAGTGGTATAGATTTCGCGGTATTTTTCAAGTTGATCGAGGTTGAGCTTGATGAAAGTGTCATTGATTAAACCTGTCTGATCGTCGTTGCCCCAGATTATCTGGAAATGTTGGGAAGTTGCAGTGTTGTACTTGTCCATGTAGTGCTAGTCGCCTGAGAAGTCGTGGTAATCTCGGCACAGATACTCGTCTTCTGCATTCGCCGCCACAACAACTGTGGTGGGGAATTTGACATTGCTTCCGACCAATAGGAAGGAGGCAGCCGCAGCCAGCAGCCTTTTAAAGACCATTTGAATTCCTCCTTTTTTCACGGAAAACGGGGAGGCGTTTACCGTTCTCCGATAAACTTACAACCATATTATACCACAAGTTATAGAAAAATTCAATAGTTTTTGTACAAAATATTTCAATTTTTTTTCCAGAGTGTGAAGATTATCACTTTTTGCTCAGTTCCCAGAAGGCAACAGCACTGGCTGCAGCGACGTTTAACGAGTCTACACCGTGCTGCATCGGTATCTTAATTGTGTAGTCGCAGGCTGAAATTGTTTCCGCTTTCAGACCGCTTCCTTCTGTTCCGAGAATGACGGCAAGCTTTTTTTCTGAGGTGAGTTTTGGATCGTCTATTCTTACCGTGTCATTTCTCAGTGCCATTGCAGCTGTTGCGAAGCCGTGCTCCTTCAATACATCTATATAGTAAGGCGGCTCGTTTTCAAGATAAGTCCAGGGAATTTGAAATACTGTACCCATGCTGACACGTATTGAACGGCGGAAAAGTGGGTCGCTGCATGAGGGGGTGAGCAGCACTGCATCGAAACCGAGTGCCGCAGCTGAGCGGAAGATCGCGCCGATGTTGGTCTGGTTCATTATATCTTCCAGTACCGCGATCCGCTCA
>CAMYYQ010000034.1 GCA_947303535.1 uncultured Ruminococcus sp. | reverse complement strand
AAATAATTTATATCCGCTACCGACCATTTTTTGAAGCGTCCGATATAGCAGAAGGATATCATTCCCTTTATCATGCTGTCCTCAGTCATAAGGTACTGAACTGCACCGCCGATATTCTGCTCGGTAAGCTTTGCAAAGGCGTTGTCATCGCGTCCTTCAAGCTCGTTCACATTGTCTATGACAAACATACCGTCGCCCGAAAAGCGGTCGGTAAAATTATTTTCAAGGAGATATGATGCATTTTTCGATGCGGCATTTCCGCAGCTGAGCATAAGTCCCATATCGCTGCCCGAAAATACGCATATATCATCTATGCCGAACTGTGTGCGCACCTGCTCCAGAAGCACCGAAATATCAGGTATCCTGCCAAGCACTAGATTTTCCGCAAGTCCGCTTACAAAGCTGAGCTTTTCGGAAGCTTCGCCCTTTCCGCTGAGGAAAGCTATTTTGTTTTCCATATCCTTTTCCACAGGGCCGTGCTTGTTGATATCATAGATGACATAGCGGTTCTGTCCCTTTTCTTTAGCGATATACAGAGCTTTGTCAGCCTGCATAAAAAGCTCGTCATAGCTTTCACTGTCCACAGGATACGTTGCCACTCCCATTGAGCAGGTAAGTCGTATCTTTTCCGACCTGTCCAAAAAAGCAAACTCCGTATTAGTCCTTATGGCACGTAACATTCCTCGCAGATCTTCCTCGTCACGGGTATTTTCAAGTACGATGAGAAAGCCGCTTCCGCTTATTCTTCCTGCTATACCGCGTGATCCAACGGCAGCTCTGATTATAGAAGCGACCTTGTATATGACTTCATCTCCGAAAAGATGTCCGTAGACGTTATTTATATCCGTAAAGTTGTCGATATCAAGTATCACAAGATTAACGTTATATGACGGCTTTTCGGCAAGTATCTCCTGAGCAAAGGAAGTGACCGCGCGCTTGTTGAGCAGAGAAGAAAGCGAGTCCTTATTTGCTTCAAGTGCAAGATTTATGTCCTTGGTCTTGCTGCGCGAATTCACAACGGATATTATTCCGCTGACCTTTTTTGCATCAGGCATATCGTAACGGGTCATACCTCTGAAAAGGCAGGTCTCACGGGTCTTTCCCTCGTTGAACATTGACGTTTCCAGCTCATGGTCGAAACGGTAAACTCCGCTTCTGATATCCCTGCAAAGAGCATTGAATGTCTCTATGTATCTTGTGAGGATATACCCTGCTTCTATAGCGTCACTGCGCCATTTTTCAAGCTCCTCGTCAAGCAGGACTATCTCGCGGAAGCACTCGAACATATATATGCGTATGCGCTTTGTCTCGAAGCTGTATTCAAAGGCAAGGTCCGAGATAAGACTGAGTACATTTCTGTATTCGGCAGACTTGCTCTCGCGGCTGTATGCCAGTGACTCAAGAGACAGCACATCGCTGAAAGTTATAGAGTAAAGAGGCTCTGCTTCGCCTGCTCCGAAAAAGCGTACAGCCGCAAGTATCCAGCGGTATTCTCCGCTGATGCCCTTCATTCGTATGACTGTACTGCGTACTTCGCCCACAGACACCTTTTCTATACATTCCATAAGCCGCGGAAAGTCGTCATCGTCAATGGTGCGCCTTATGGAATAGGTAACATCGTTCCCAAAAAAAGTATAAAAGGCTTCGTCTCCGCTCTGAGTATGCAGGCTTTTATCCACCACAACTCTGCCAACTCTGTAAAGCTCCTCGCTGATAAGCTCACTGTTCATATGCCGCCTCCTTCCATAACTATATTGAAAATATCAAAGGATAATATCTTCAAATTTACCGCGTATAGCCTTTACAAGCTCCTGCGGTGAAAGGTGTATCTGTACGCCTATACGTCCGCCGCTTATATAGAAAAGGGGCAGGCTCTCCGCACTGTTATGTACCACCGTCATGAACTGCTTTTTCATACCTATGGGAGTGCAGCCGCCGCGGACATATCCCGTTATTTTGGTTATGTCCTTTACATGGATAAGCTCCACGGACTTTTCTCCCACGCTCTTTGCAGCCTTTTTCATATCAAGCTCCAGTGCTACGGGTATAAGGAAGCAGAAATAGTTTCCGCTCTTGCCCTGAGCAACAAGGGTCTTGAAAGTCTCTTCAAGAGGCTGTCCGAGCTTTTCGGCAGTATGTATACCGTCGATGAATTCATCGCACTCGTAGGTCTGCACCGTATATTCTATCTTGCTCTTGTCAAGGAAACGCATTGCGTTTGTTTTAAGTTCTTTTCCCATTATCTTCACTCCTGAAACTTTATTAATTCGGTCCGCCCCATTTAATCAGCTCAATACCGAGCCACACAAAAAAAGAATGAATTATCAGCCATGAAACGATAAAACATATCCTTAATCTTTTCAGATCGGGTTCTTCATTGTTTTCCCCTGCTCTTCGGATATGCGCTTTCGCACAAAGGAAATATATCCCAAACCATATTATTATGTAACCTATCCCGCAAAGAATAAGCTGAAAAGTAAATTTATCCATCATCTGTTCACCTCTTATACAGGCGGATACTATCCACCCTCAATAGTCAACAAATATGTGCTTTGTTTTTTGTTCAAAACATAGAATTCAAAATTGTTTTTCCAATATTCAACGTTTTTTCGTTGAAAAACAGCTCATTTCAGCCCTTTTACAAAAAGCATAATGCACGTCATACTTTAACGGCTTATAATCTCCTTGCTTTTTATCACAAAGCCGTTACGTGTATAAAGCTCCACTGCTCTTTTATTCCATTCAGCCACATGGAGCGTTATAGGCTCACAGGTATATTCCCTGATATGCCCTATCGCCCATATGAGCAGCTGCTTTCCGAAGCCTTTTCCCCGATACTTTTTATTCACTATCAGGTCATCTATTTCCGCACCGAAGCAGCCCACACTGCCTATGATAGTTTCGCCCTCAATCAGCAGGAAGATATTTTCCTTTTTACCGTTAAGCTGCCGAATATCACACAGGAAGTTATACGGCTGAATATCCAGAGCTTTTCGCATATCATAGAAACATTCATTGTATACGCGCTCATACTGACTGTAGTATTTATCGCTGAACGGCAGCAGCTTTACATTATCCACCGTTACACACTCTCCTGTGTATTCCATTTCGTACACATAAAAGCTTTTCATACTATCTCTACCCCTACAGCCTGTAAATATGACACGGGCTGCCAAAGGCAGCCCCTACGATTCATTCAGTGTTTATTATCACGGACGACCACCGGTCGTCCCTACAGGCTCATAGCTAAAGGCTAACGGCTTTTTTACTATAGACGCAGCCGCAGTAATTCTGCCTGTACAAATTATACTGCCTTGACAGCTCTATTGAGTGCTTATAGCCCTCGTGCTTCTTGAAATCAGAAAACAGATAAGACACTCCGCACTCCTCCTGCAAACGTGCTCCGCACTCGTTTATGAAAGTGCAGTCCTTATGGGGACTTATGGTAAGAGTGGTCGTGAAGAAGTCACAACCAAGCTCCTTAGCCTTATTTCCTGCCATTCTCAGGCGGTACTCTATACACTTCCTACAGCGTTCGCCCCTTTCGGGAAGATCTTCAAGCCCCTTTGCCAGCTCGTAAAATGGAGCAGGATCATAAGGTTCTTCTATGACAGGGATATCAAGCCCCATTTCCCTCACAAGCCTTTTCAGCTCATCTAATCTGAAAGAGAACTCCTCCTCGGGAGCTATATTGGGGTTGCAGAAATACAGCGTGATACGGAAGTATTTCTCCAGTACCGTAAGAGTATGGCTGCTGCACGGCGCACAGCAGGCATGAAGCAGAAGCGACGGCCTTTCGCCGCTTTTTTCAAGCTCAGCAAGCTTCTTGTCCAGAAGCAGACCATAATTGATCTTAGGCTGCTTATCCATTATCATTCCTCAAGATTTTTAAGAGCCTTCAGTTCCTCACGGTTAACTCTTATCTCAACGTCTTTCAGGAGCTTTACCTCACTTCTGTCGAGAGTTACGGGCACTTCCGACTTTTCAGTCTTTACGCGGAGCTTTCCTGTAATAAGGTTTACGTCCTCGACCTTGCCCTTGTCGCCGTCGGGAGTAACTACGATAGCTCCTATCTTAGGAGTTATTTTCAGAAGCTCCTCATAAGCGTTCTGCTCGTTCTTGAGGCAGCACATAAGTCTGCCGCAGGTACCCGATATCTTTGTAGGATTAAGGGAAAGTCCCTGCTCCTTAGCCATTTTTATGGATACAGGCTGAAAGTCGCCCATATATCCCTTACAGCAGAACTCTCTGCCGCAGATGCCAAGTCCGCCAAGTATTTTAGCTTCATCTCTGACACCTATCTGACGGAGCTCTATCCTTGTTCTGAATACAGCCGCAAGGTCTTTTACAAGCTCACGGAAGTCTACACGGTTCTCGGCTGTAAAATAGAAGAGAAGCTTATTGTTGTCGAATGTACACTCAACATCTACAAGCTTCATGCTGAGCTTGCGGAATGCTATCTTCTCCTCGCATATCTTGAAAGCGTCCTTTTCACGCTGTTTGTTCTTTTCAACGACCTTCATGTCATTGTCGTCTGCAAGTCTTATTATAGGCTTCAGCGGTGATGATATCATCTCGTCTGCTATCTGACGGTTTGCGATAACTACCTCTCCGCACTCAACTCCGCGGACAGTTTCGACTATAACATGATCTCCCACCTGAGCGGTTATATCTCCGGGTGAGAAGTAATATATTTTTCCTACACTCTTAAAGCGTACTCCGACTATTTCTTTCATAGAAAGCTCCTATCTATGGTCTATCCGATGATATCCATTATCTCAGCGCACAGTGCTGTCAGCACCAGCGGTATACTTACATTGCTCTCGACTGCACCCCATGCCTTTTCAATGCATGAATGTATCCTTGCAGCCTGACTCGGTGTGATAAGCTCTGACAGTCTAACTGCTCCCTCGCGGAAACAGCCTATCAGCTGCCCATTGGGGTCCTTTCCCAGAACTGCTGCATCACGAACCAGCTTGTCGAGCATAGCCAGCATCTCTCTTACGTCATCGCGTTCGCGTCCCAGGGAGAAAGTTCCCACATTGAGAGCATACTCATCTTTTTTTATTATACTATCTGCGAGGGTTTTTGTCAAATCCACACGCTTTCTCAGCTCTTCATCTGTTATATACTGCTCACACATACCTATACAGCCGTGAAAGCACTCCACAGCCCTGCGTATGTCGTCAGGCTCATAGCCGCTTTCAGCAAGTGCCTGTGCAGCCTCTTCCTCGGTCACGGGCGATGTGGTGAAGCAAACGCATCGTGATATGATAGTCGGCAGGAATTCAGACTTTGAACCGCAGGTAAAGATGAAATATGCATAATCAGGCGGCTCTTCGATGAGCTTCAAAAGGGTATTCTGCGTCCTTGTATCCACATTGTGGCAGTCCTCAAAAATATACACCTTGCAGCCGCTGCTGTTATTTGGCTTTACATATGCGTCAGCTATGACATCTCGTGCTTCTTTGACGCTGAAATTATTGAGCTTTCCCGTTTTTTCGGGGAATATCACATCAGGGTGTATACCCTTTTCTATATTTTTGCAGGCGTTGCAGGCTCCGCAGGGCTTTCCGCCCACAGGAGCTTCGCACATGAGCGACTGTGTGTAATACCTTGCCATAAGCTTCCTGCCGCTGCCCTTTTCGCCGCATATCAGCAGAGAATGTGCAGTCCTTCCGCTTGAAGCCATACCTGCAAGAGTATCAAGAAGCTGCTTGTTTCCGTAAATTTTTTTCATACTTGTTCCTTTTCCAAGGGAAGTCTGTCCTTGTTTTGTACGATAAAGGGTACTGCCCTTTTATGACAGCAGATATGGTTCACGACCTCTTCGCCGCCGTATTCACCGTCTCTTGTCCATGAAAATGGCTCTTCGGAAAGGTTGATGATAGTCACATTGTCCGTGCGGAAAAAGATTATGTTCTTATCTGTCATGTCGTTCTTGAAAAGCGAAAGCACCGTCTTTCCAAGTTCGGCAGGATTTTGCGGTTTTCTTACAAGAGTGACCTCAAAAGC
Source organism: uncultured Ruminococcus sp. (assembly GCA_947303535.1). Next base: position 1,861 of record CAMYYQ010000034.1, on the reverse strand, counting down.
TCCGTCATCGAGCATGAAATCCTTCATTTTTATCATACCCGCAACAGAAGCTGTATTAGTTACCATACCGTAGATAAAGTCGCCCTCTATTACGGTATCTCCGCTTTCTATGCGCATAGGCTTTGCCTTTATATGTCCCAGCTGTGTTGCACCGTCTGCAATATACGCAGCGTGTCCGAATACATTCTTGACTCTCTGAGAGGTCTCATACGTTATATTCGTAAAAGCTCCGAAAGCTGCCACATATGAGAAATACCTGCCATTGAAGCCGCCAACATCGCATAATACAGGCTCTCCCGTAGCAGCGACCTCAGCCGCCTTCATCTTATCAGAAGGTATACCCAGGCTCTTGGCAAAATCATTTGTTGAGCCCGCAGGTATATAGCCTATAGGTATCTTTCTTTCACTGCCCATTACCCCTTGCAGGCACTGACTGAGAGTACCGTCGCCTCCTGCTACCACAAGCTTGTCAAAGCCGTTTTCACAGGCATATACAGCCTGTTCCACAGCATCGTCACCGCTCTGAGTAGTATGCACTGTGACTTCATATCCGTCTTTGATGAATTCGTCGATGATTTTCCCCAGTTTCTTGCTGATAACTGCTTTCCCCGCAACAAGATTAACTATAAAATATATTTTTTCCATTTATGTTCTCCCTATATGACGATGCGGACAGTTTTGCCTGTCCGCTGTCGTTATGTTTACTTTTTGCCTGTCTTGAGATATTCGTCTATAGACTTTGCATTATCTGTATTTGATACATATGCATAGTAAGCAAGTACCTTTGAAGCGTCAACCGAGTCGATAAGACCGTTATTATCAACGTCAGCAGCCTTGCTCTGAGCAGTTGTGAACTTGCCCTTTGCATCGTTTGATGAAAGTCTTGCATACTCAGCAAGGATTCCTGAAGCATCTACAGAATCAACAAGTCCGTCATTGTTTATGTCACCGTGATTTATTGGAGCAGTAGTTGTTGTAGCAGTTGTGGTCGTAGTTGGTTTAGATGTTGTTGTGGTCTTTGATGTAGTTGTAGTTGTCGTAGCCTTACTTGTTGTAGTAGTTGGCTTTGATGTAGTCGTTGTAGGCTTAGATGTAGTAGTTGTTGTCTTGCTTGTTGTTGTAGTTTTTGAAGTAGTTGTGGTAGTAGTTGTTGATGTCGTAGTAGTTGTTGTTGTTACCTTAGGCTCACCTGCTACCTTTTTGTATGTTGCATATGCTATTGCAGGATACTTGTCCTTATCCTTGATGCCATTGTATACCTCTGTAAGAAGTCCGTCATCATTGTGGAGCTTGCCTATCTTGCTGAGTATAGCAGCTGCTATAGCAAGATGTCCCTTCTGATTCGGGTGAACGTCCATAGTTGAAAGTCCGCCTGTCTGAACATCTACGAAATAGTTTGTATTACCGGGAGTATCATTGGAAAGCTCACCGTTATAAGATGTAAATTCAGCCTTTACGTCAACAACGTCTATGCCGTCAACAGCATTGATATGCTCAGAATAGCTTCCCATTACGTTCTCCATCTGAGATCTCAGAAGGCTGATAAAAGTAGCAGTATTTGAAGTCTTGCCGTATGTCTTTTCCAAATATGTAGGATCAAACTGGATAGGCTGGAAAATAGTCTGAACCATTATCTTTGCATCAGGATTAACAGACTTTATTTTTTCAGCTGCTGTTTCTATATTAGGGATAACATGAGTCTCTATATATCCCTCATAGTTCTTGTTTTTAACGCTGAGGTTGCTTCCGATATCGCCAAAAAGACTTACAAGCTCGATCTTTGCTCTTGAACCGCTGTTTGCATAGGAAAGTATGCTGTTTATATTGAGTACCTTATTCAGTGTGGTCAAAGTAGGATTTT
>CAMYYQ010000033.1 GCA_947303535.1 uncultured Ruminococcus sp. | reverse complement strand
CAACATAGTCTGCCATAGGGCTGGAAGGTGTGATCGGATAGATACCGGCAACTTCAGTGAAAGCATAAGAAACATATGCAGCAGCATTGTTACCGTCCATGGTTTTCATTTTTCTTTTGATTGCCATAGGAATGACCTCCTAAAATAGTATTAAATTTAGGTTATAGGAATGTTTAACGGAACGAGCGTTAACCATGTATAACTACGTTATCTATTATATCACAAAACAAATTTTTTGTAAACACCTTTTTTTGCGCTTCGTTACAAAATTATCATGCATATTTTGCTCAATTTGCCTATATTACATGGAATTGTGATTTTTTTGGCAATCAGAATGGCATTAATTTGTACAAGTGTCAGTATTTGCATTTTGACATTGTAAAAAATGTTGCATAAGCTATGATGAAAGTTGTGCACTTTAACAAAAGTTTAAGGATTTGCTTGACGGGAGAGCTCAAATAATGTATAATAACTATAGTGTTAAATAATTCTTAATTATTAACACTCGTTTTGTTGTCTCCTTTCTTTTGTTCTACACATATTTATTTTCATCTGTTTATCTAAGACAAGCAGGGCATATGCCCTGCTTATTTTTTTGCAGCGTGACGCTGCACCCTACTCCGCGTTATGGTTTTGATATATTTATCAGTCACGGGCGGATAATATCCGCCCCTACATAATTTCATTCATATTTGTCGGCGTGAGCCGACACCATTAATTACGCATTACGAATTACGAATTCCGCATTAAAAAAATAGTAGATCAATCCGTATATTGTGGCGGCTGAGCAGCCGAAGAGTATTACAGGTCCTGCGATAGTGAATATTTTTGCGCCTACGCCGAGTATAGGACCTTCCGATCTTGCCTCAATAGCACATGAGCTTATGGCATTTGAAAAGCCCGTAATAGGTACAAGAGTTCCTGCACCTGCGTGTTTTGCAAGTTTTTCGTACCAGCCAAGACCTGTACATATCGAGCTCAGTCCAACAAGTATGATAGAAGTCCATGTGCCTGCTTCTGTGCTGTCGAGACCGTAGGCTTGCAGCAATGAAAGAATAATTTCGCCCAGTGCGCATATTGCTCCGCCTATAAGGAATGCGGAAGTTATATTGACCTTGGAATTGGACTTCGGTGAAGCCTGCCGCGTCATATCGCTGTAAAGCTCAGGTGTTATTTTCATATTATCAGCTCCTTTGCTGTAGTATGTGCTTTTGCTCGTAAAATATTCCAAAGTCTGAAAATATGTTTTTGTCTTACTGACGGTAATGTATCATTTCTTTCTATTCTTCGACATATACATTAGTAAATGCAAGAGAAAGAGGTGATATGTTTGAAAACACAGCCAGAAGGGCGTGCAGTCATGCTCGGAAGGTATATTATCGAAAACAGGACTACTGTACGCGGAGCTGCGAAAAACTTCGGTATATCAAAGAGCACGGTACATAAAGATGTAAGTGAAAGGCTGAAACAGGAAGATCCCGAGCTTTATGACAAGGTCAAGGATATACTCGAAATAAACAAGAAGGAAAGACATATCCGCGGCGGACTTGCCACCAAGCGGAAATATGCCGAGATAGCCTGCCGCAGGAAAAACAGCTTATAAAATGGCACTTTTACAACAGATACCAATATAGAAGTAGTGGCGAACGATGTTCGTCCCTGCAATTCTGATCCTATGTACTAACAACTAAGGGGCGGATATTATCCGCCCCATTTGTTTTTTTATATTCCTGCAAGTTTTTTGAACTTGATATAGAATTCGCTGAGTGAGTCTCTGCCTGTCAGCATACTTTCGTCAACGTATGCGCCGATATACTTACCGTCGCGGAATACATAATAATTCTTTTCGCCGCCTTTAACAAGGTCTATTTTTAAAGTTTTGCCGTCCTTGAAACCGTATTCGGCAGTCATAACAGGATCTTTAAGTTCAGGCTTTGCATCAGTGTCTGTGCCTGTGAACTTCAGTATTGCGAATGAATTGAAGAAATTGTTGAAAGCAACGTAATTCTCGGTAGAATCAAAGTCAACGTCCTTGCCGTTGTACTTGCATTTCATATTTTCAATATCAACTTCGCAGGTATCGTTGTTTCCGATATAGCTGAACTTGAAGCTGCTTACATTATAAGAGTTTGCCGAAACATAATTATGTACTATGTAATTGTAGGGGAGAGCCTGTGAGAGCGTAAGGTCAGCTTTGTAATAAAGTTCTACCTGCTCATCGTCTATAAGTGCGAAGCAGTATGTGGGATCGTCCTCGTTTGCGCTGAGGAGGATATGATGCTCACTGCCGTCAATACCCTTTACTACAATATCTCCGTATGGCTTATCGAAGCCGTACTTTGAAAGATCATCGAGCTTTTCGTCAAGCATTTCTTCTGCTTCAAGACGTACAAGATCGTTGAGAGCTGCTGTTACCGCAGTCTGGTCAAGCTCAAGCTCGGAATACTCCTTTGGGAGCGACCATGTCTGAGCGTCGGTATCAAATGTAAGGTCGCAGAGGACCTTGCCGTCCTTATAGGTAGTTACCTGCTTTATATCGTAAAGCGAGTAAGGCACTATCATTTTGTTCTTGAGGAGCAGTCTGTCAAGCTTGAGTACACTTCCTTGCTGTGAGTCAATGGCGTAGACGTTGTTTTTGCCGTCAACGGTAACGTAGTAATAATCGCCTGTAGGACTTTCGCCGCCTACATATATCGTATGTGTACCAGAAGGAACGGTGATCTCCACCTTGTCGGGGTCATCAAGCCCGTACATTGCCAATTTTTCGTCTGTTACACTGCCATAATTTGTTTCAGCCTTAAGGTCTGAAAGATATGTGCATATCAGCTGGAAGTAAGTCTGGTCGAGCTTGAACTCATCAGTGCTGAGAGTCCATGCATCATCTGTTTTCTCGGCAGTATAGACCTCATTGCCCTTTGAGAAAACTATTTTTGTGGGACTGTACGGGTCGAAGCTGAAAAGCACATTATCTGCAAGCTCCAGTTTTGTCTGCTCTTTTTCCTTATCCTTATTATGCTTTGCAGCAAGGTAAAAACCTATTGAAGCACCCGACAAGAAAATAAGAGCGATAAGTCCGATAAATATTTTTTTCATCAGGAATTTCTCCTTTTAAGCCATACAGCGACTCCGACAACAGCAAGAAGTGCAGGGATAACGTAAACTATGACCATAACACTTGTTGCTTCTTTTCTGTCCTTGAATGTCATGTGGTCGTATGAGTTGAACTTGTTTCCTATACCAAACTGGATATCGCTGTCGTACAGCCATGTATTGCTGAATGTTGCGAGCATATTAGAGCCGCTTATTGAAGGAGCGATAACATCGCTGTCGATTATGGAAGTAGTACCGAAAACTACCATTTTTCCGCCTGATACCTTGTTGTAAGAGTAATAGCCGAAATCAAGGTCAAGATTGCTGAGAAGCTCGTCAGCCTGCTGCGCAGTGACTTCATCGCCGCCCATTGACTTACTGATAGTTGTGTAGTTGCCTGTTGAGTCGGCAATGTTTTTGATTATAGATGAACGCTCTGTATAAGATGCACCCGGGAAGTTGTCCTCAGGTATTTCTGTAAGGCTTCTTGTGTTTGCGATACCTGCGATATATGCGCCCTGGCTTACAAGCTCGTTAAGGTCGGAGGTGAGGTCCTGAGTGAATTCGTCATTGTATCTTGAACCTGCGGGGTACTCAACACGGAAGAAATTCTCCACCTGCTTTGAGTCTCTGTCCTGAAGCTTGTTGGCATCAAGAGACTCGGTAACATAGTTGTAGTCGAGGATAAGTCCGAATTTTTCCATAACGTTTTCTATGTTGTAGAAACGTCCCTCTGTGTCGCATGGATCGATAAGGAATGAGAGAGAACCGCCGTTTTCGGCATATTCATTGAGGAGATCCTTCTCCTTGTCTGTTATATCTTCCTGAGGACCTGCAAGGTAGATTATCCTTGCGTTATCAGGGATAGCGCCTGCCTTGTCAAGGTCAAGCTCCTGAACATCGTAGTCCTTGGATTTGAGCTGATTTGCGTATATGGAGAAGCTGTCGTTTATAGACTTTTCTCCGTGACCTGTAAGGAAGTATACTGTAGGAAGAGAGCCGCTTGCACAGATCGAGATAGCTGCTGCGATAAGCTCTTCACCTGCGTACTGCTTCTGTCCCTGTGAGCCCTGGAATATCTTTTTGCCGCTTATCTTCTTGGTGATATTATTGCATCTTACGAAGATATCACAATCATTTGTTCCAAGGTTGCCCTCTGGGTCAAGGCTGCTTGCGAGTGAAGCATTTTCGTTAGGATCAAAGCAGGTGAGATCGATATTGTCGAACTCATCGAGCTGTGTGAGTGTGTGATAAAGGGGAAGGAATTCCGAAGCATCGGCTTCATTGAAGTATGAAAGCTTTGAAAGATAGTAAACATCAATGTGCTTGTCGGAATTGTCAGCAATGAGCTGTTTTGTTTTTTCATTAAGTGTGTACTTCTTTGAAGGTGTCATATCGAAGCCCTTATCGTAAAAGCTTACTATAAGGTTTATCGGTATGATGATAACGAGTACGAGCAGCGCCATAATGAGGGCGATAGTATTGGTGTAATTCTTTTTCTTCTTCATTTCGGTTTACCCCCTGTTCCAGCGTCTCTTCTCGATGGCCATATATGTCCATGCGAGGAAAACCATTATTACAGAACCGAAGAATACCATATCCGAAAGACGAATGAAGCCTTCTGAGAAGTATGCAAATCTTGGCTGTGCTGCAAATGAATATATCACTGACTGTACCTTTGGGTACTGTGAAATGAAAGCTGTATTTGAGAAGTCATCAACGAAGAGGAGTATGAACATTATTACCTCACCGATGATAGCTGCGAGTATGGACGACTCGGTAAGTGATGAGATGAACATACCTACTGCGATATACATGGTTCCCCAGAAGAAGATGCCTATGTAAGCGCATATGAGCTGGCTGACTATGACTTCACCCTTGATAGCTGTAAGGATAGGGAAGAATGCAGTACCTAAAAGCATGAAGATATATACAGTAACGTTTGCGAGGAACTTTGCGATAACTATCTTCAGAACGCTGACAGGTGATGTCATCAGCAGGACTTCCGTACCGTTCTTGCGTTCGTCCGCAAATGTCCTCATGGTGAGGAGCGGTATGAGGAATATGAAGTAGAGGATAACGGAATAGAACATCTCGGTGAATGAGAATGCCCATGTGTTTGAGCCCTCGAGCTTAGCGATACCGCTTGAAAAGCTCAGGGAGAACAGCAGCATGAAGAGTGCTGCGAAAGCGTAAGCGAAAGGAGTGTAGAAGAATGATTGCAGCTCCTTCTTATAAATAGGAAACATCTTACTCTTCCTCCTTTTTCTCAGTATTTTTTTCAGATTCATCAGGCATCTCGTCAAGCAGCTCCCGGAGTCCGTCTTTCTTTACGGGGCGGTTGATGAGCTCGATGAATACATTTTCAAGATTAGGCTTGTCCGTATACATTTCAAGTATACTTATGCCGCTTTTGAGACATTCTGACATGATAGCGTCTCTTATAGCATCAGAGTCGCCCTCAAGAGAAACAGTGAATGCGTAAATTCCATTGCCCTCATCGTCTATCTTCTTTATCTCGCTGACACCCTTGGTCATACCTATTATAGAAGCAGCATTGTCCTTGTCGCCCTTGATCTTGATGTGGAGAATGAGCGATGTAGCAAATGACTTTTCAAGGTTTTCGATAGTGTCGATAGCTCTGATATCACCCTTATTGATGATTACTACTCTGTCGCATACCGCACTTACTTCGCTGAGTATATGTGAGCTGAATATAACAGAGTGCTCTTTTTTCAGGTCCTTGATGATAGCACGTACCTCTGCCACCTGATTAGGGTCGAGACCAACAGTAGGCTCGTCAAGGATAAGGAATTTCGGGTTGCCGAGAAGTGCCTGAGCAAATCCCACACGCTGTTTGTAACCCTTTGAAAGATTGCGGATAAGCTTTCCCGAAACGTCCTTTATTTTAAGAAGTCCCATAACGCGCTCTATTTCGCTTTTGCGCTCGCCCCTCGGAACCCTTTTCAGACCTGCACAGAATGAAAGGTATTCCTTTACCTTCATATCGGGGTATACGGGAGGTATCTCAGGGAGATAGCCGATATTCCTTTTTGCCTTTATCGGGTCTTTGGTTATGTCTGCACCGTAAATGGTAACAGTTCCGTCTGACATGGGCAGGAATCCCGCGATCATGTTCATGGTTGTTGATTTTCCCGCACCGTTTGGCCCGAGAAAACCGAGGATCTCATTATCGTTTATTGTAAAGCTTATATGATTTACAGCACGGTTGCTGCCGTAATACTTCGTAAGATTTTCAATATTAATCATGAGCTGCTCCTTTCCGATCAATAAATCAATTTTATCAAAAAACAGGTGCTATTATCTCATCATAGCATACTGCTATATTATCGCAGAATAATATTAACACAGGATGAATAAAAAATGAATAAAATGTTAATTCAAAGCTAAGACGACTTTGACATCGCTGTTTCGCAGATAAAGCGACAGGTAAATCTTATAGCGAAAGTGTGAGGATTTTGTGAGAGTTTATTGTGGGTAAGATGAATGTTGACAGGATTAGTTTTATAATGCAACTAATTAACATATAACTAATAAATCCGTTTTTTAGCTGTTTTCAGCGGTAGACAAAATGTACAAAAAAGCAAATGGCTTTGTGTGCATTGCAACAAAAATAGCTTGGCTCAGAAGTAAACTGTTGACAGGCATTGAATTGTAGAATATAATAATCTTGAAAATAGTTTGAGAATTGTGTGCAGTCTGCGTGAAAATGCACACAGTGTACGAAGTATTTTCGTATGCACCCCCGAAAGTGCGAACCTTAGGGGGCAATCCATTTTTTAACCACTATATTATTACGAGAGGGGTAAAAACAAATGATAAGCAAAAAGAATAAGGCTCTCGCAGCTGGCGTTCTTGCAGCTGCAATGTCCGCAACAGCCGTTCTTCCTACACTTGCTTCAGCAGCTGAAAAGTCAAGCTATGCAAAGGAAACAACTTACGCTGAGATGTTCTCATCACTTTATGATGATGTTGTAACAAACGGTGTAGATAACGGCTATCTTAGCTCACAGACAAACGGTTCTGGCTTCGGTATTCCTTATCATTCAGTAGAAACATTCATCGTTGAGGCTCCTGACTACGGTCACGAGACAACATCAGAAGCTATGTCATACATCGTATGGATGGCTGCTATGCACGATGTTCTTGCTTCAAAGAATGTTATCGGCGGTTCTAAGGGCGACCTCAAGAAGGCTTGGAACACAATGGAAGCTATGATCCCTGGTTGGTCAAAGGCTCACGGCAGATCAGATATCGATTATAAGTCATTCTGGAAGCAGACAAAGGTTGAGGCTGACTCATCAGAAGAGTGCGATCAGCCAAGTGATTATCCTGCAAAGCAGGAAGGCGGTAAGGCTGCTAACCCACTTTACGAGACATTCAAGTCTGCATACAGCAGTGATGCAGGTTACTACCTCATGAACTGGCTCGCTGACGTTGACGACTGGTACGGCTTCAGCAAGGGCACAGACGGTGAAGGTAAGTTTACATTTATCAATACATTCCAGAGAGGCGAACAGGAGTCTTGTTTCGAGACAGTTCCTGCTCCTTGTCTTGAAGAGCTCCTTTGGGGTATGGAAAGCAAGGATAAGGATAACGGTAACGGTATCAAGGCTATCTTCAATGGTGAGGACAAGGTTCCACAGCAGTACTCATTCACAAACGCTCCTGACGCTGAGGATCGTGCTATTCAGGCTGTATACTTTGCAAACCAGTACAACGCAGGTGATTCTTCTGTATCTGCTCTTGCAGGTAAGATGGGTGACCAGTGCCGTAACGATATGTTTGATAAGTACTACAAGA
>CAMYYQ010000032.1 GCA_947303535.1 uncultured Ruminococcus sp. | reverse complement strand
CTTTAAGATCTCGCATATTGCTGCATTATCGCTGAACTGAGTGTCTGTTATTATCTCGCTGATGAGAGAAAGTGCTTCATCAGTATTCTTTTCAAGGAAACGAGCCTTAACAGAGATGAAAGGCTTGCACTTATCCTTTATGCCCTTTTGCGAGAATACATTCACATTGTAGGAGATGCTTCCGAGGAGACCTGTTACTCTGCGCTGTATTTCAGCAGCAGAGCTTTGGGAAGTTGCAAGAGAACCGTAAAGCTCACACATTGCAGCAGCGGCTGAAAGCTCCTGTTCTGTACAGTCTGCAAGTGAAAAGTAAAGATTTACTGCGGCTATGCCCTTATCGGAAGCAGGGTGGCGCAGAACTGTAACGCCATTGCATTTTGTCTCATTTGTTTCAAATGCCAGTGGTCTGTCGCTTACTTCGGAAAGTGCAAGATGAGGCATGGTTGCCAGCTGTTCGGGAGTATCTACAGACTGCTGCCAGCTGTCAAGCTTTTTGTTCTGCTCGATGATAACATCTATTTCTTCGCAGGCAAGACTGTTCATTACATCTGAAAGGCGCTTTTCTTCGGCAGCTTTCTGCTCTTCGCCGTATGTGCGTGACGGGAGCATATACAACTCAGCCTTACCGTTTTCGTCAAGGAGCCATTCCTGAAGGAGTTTTTCAAAATAATCGGTGTCGAGCTTGCTTCTGAGCGAGTCGTAGACTTCACCGAGTTCAAGGTAGCAGAGGGGATCGCCGCCGTAGAGCCATGCTGAAAGTACATCGGTATTGCGTGTAAGACCTCTTGGTTCTTTTCCTGCGCGGAACTTGAATTCAAGGCGGTTTATTGCTGCTTTGAGAAGCTCACGGTCGATGCCGTCTCTGCAAAGCTTTGAAACAGTATCTCTTACGGTCTCTTTAAGCTTTTCACAGCTCTCGATATCTGTATTGCTGATGCAAAGGAAGCCGAAAGGCTGAAGAACGCCGTCACTTACTTCGAGAGATGCATCAAGGCAAAGCTCTGTATCAAGGATAGCTCTCTTGAGAGGAGCGTCATTTGAGCCTGTAAGTGCTTCTGCGAGTATGGAGGCAGCTGTTATCTTTTCGCGTTCTTCCCAGCTTCCGACTACCTTTCCTGTTATGAGGTAGGTGTGTTTTTTATCGTCCTCGTCCTGTGATATCTCGTAATAGCACTTCTTGACTGTAGGTGCTATGGTCTTCTGGAAAGGTATTTCCGTATCTGCTTCGCGCTTGTCGAAGCGGCTGAGGTATTCGCCGTCGATAAGTTTGAGAACATTGTCGATATCTACGGGACCATCAAGGAATATGTATGAATTTGAAGGGTGATAGTATTTTCTGTGCCCCTCGATGAACTGTTCGTATGTAAGGTCTGTGATATGCTCGGGAAGTCCGCCTGACTCGAAGCGATAGCAGGTGTCAGGGAAGAGCACGTTCATCAGCTCGGTCTCGATACGGCTGTATATAGATGCCATAGCACCCTTCATCTCGTTGAATACAACTCCCTTGTATACAGGCTTGTCGGACTTGCTGCGCATTTCGATGTGCCAGCCCTCCTGATAGAAGATATTGGGGTTGTAATAGATAGCAGGGTCAAATACTGCGTCAAGATATACCTTGGTAAGATTCATGAAATCCGTATCATTTCGGCTCGATACAGGGAAAATGGTCTTATCGGGATAGGTCATTGCGTTAAGGAAGGTGTTCATAGTACCTTTCATAAGCTCAAGGAATGGTTCTTTTACAGGATATTTCTTTGAACCGCCAAGTACTGAGTGTTCAAGGATATGGAATATACCCGTATCGTCTGTAGGCGGAGTTCTGAATCCTATGGAGAAAAGCTTGTTTTCACCGTCGTTTTTGAGCCAGATGAGTTTTGCACCTGTTTTGTCGTGCTTCATTTCTATAAGTTCCGAACCGCTGTTCGGAGCGGGAACTGTTCTTGTTACGGTAAAGCCGTGAATATTATCGTTAATTTGCATCATTTGCCTCCTAATGTGGTTTATGATATAAGTATATCATTTTTTGTAAATATATGCAAGTGTACTCACTCATAATTAGCTCACGTTAACTCTGTTAGTTTTTCTACCGATCAAAAAAGGCAGACCGTTTTATACGAGTCTGCCTTTTATATTATCGCGCTGCCTTAGCCTCTGAGTTCTGCACCGATAGCATTGAGTGCTTTCAGTACGCGCTTCATTGCTCCGTCAGCCTGCTCGTCTGTGAGTGTGCCTTCGTGTGAACGCATTGAGATAGAGTAAGCGATACTCTTCTTGCTGTTCTTCTTCATATCGTCGCTGCGGTATACGTCGAAGAGAGTTACCTTTTCGAGTATCTTTCCAACTGCGCCCTTGATAGCCTTTTCAAGCTCTGCAACAGGCATATCCTCGTCAACAAGGAGACTGAGGTCACGAGTTGTAGCAGGGAACTTAGGAAGCGGCTGATATGTTATCTTGTCAGCAGCAGCTTCCATGAGCTCAGGGATATTGAGCTTTGCAACGTAAGTTTTTACGCCTATCTCATATGTCTCCTGAACATCGGGGTGAACCTCGCCCATAATGCCAAGATATTTGCCGTCCTTGATGATAACAGCACTTCTGCCCGGGTGGAGAGCATATTTCTCATCGAATTCATCACAGTCGGTTGCACGGATATATTCAACATCAGCTATTTTAAGCTCAGCAAGGAGCTGCTCTACCATGCCCTTTAGGGTATAGAAGTCAGCATCGCCGCCGTACATACCGATAGTGAGTCTCTGCGGCTCATCAGGAAGTGAATAGCTGTACTTGTGCTTCTGCTTACCGCTGTTAGCAAGAGTATCACCGTTGATGAAAGGCTTCTCGACCTCAGCAGGGAGGTATTCCTTAGCTATCTCAAAGAGACAAGCCTTGTCGTTGCGGTTATTGTAGTTGAATGAGAGAACGTCCAGCATCGAAGGGATAGTAGATGTTCTCATAACGCTTGTGTCCTCACCGAGAGGATTTACTATCTTTACTACCTTGCGGAGCTTGCTGTCAGCAGGGAGCTTTATCTTGTCGAAATACTTAGGAGATACGAATGAGTAAGTTGCTATCTCATAGCCGCCCAGTGATACAGCAGCATTTCTCAGTGTACGTGCAAACTTCTGCTCCTCAGTGAATTCAGCTCTTGCTACGCCGCGGAAATCAGTTGAAGGAATGTTGTTGTAGCCGTAGATACGAGCAACTTCCTCTGCAATATCAGCCTTGCAGCCGATGTCTATACGGAATGAAGGTGCTATTACCTTGCCGTTCTCTACCTTGAATTTAAGGCGTTCGAGGTACTTTATCATATCTGCCTCAGAGATATCTGTGCCGAGGAAATTGTTTATCCACTCTGCACTGAAATCAACTGTTGCAGGAGCCTTGTCTGTGTAGTCGCGGTCGATGACTGTGTTGAGGACTTCACCTGCACCAAGCTCTTCAACGAGCTGGAAAGCTCTCTTTAAGCAGGTCATGGAGATAAGTCTGTCAACGCCCTTTTCGTAGCGAGCAGAAGCGTCGGACTTGAGACGGAGCTTCTTTGAAGTCTGTCTTACCTGTGTAGGCTCAAAGTATGCAGACTCGAATACAACTGTTGTTGTATCGTCCATGATACCGCTGTACTCGCCGCCCATGATACCTGCAACTGCTACAGGCTTCTTCTCGTCAGCGATAACCAGCATATCATCTGTGAGTTCACGCTCAACGCCGTCGAGAGTCATTATCTTTTCACCGTTCTTAGCGTTGCGGACATTGATATGAGCTCCCTCAACATAACGGAGGTCGAAAGCGTGCATGGGCTGGCCGTATTCCAGCATAACGTAGTTTGTGATATCAACGAAGTTGTTGATGGGACGAACGCCGCTTGCACGGAGTCTTTCTCTCATCCAGCGCGGTGAATGACCAATCTTTACGTTTTTAACTATACCTGCACAGTATCTCTGACACTTCTCTGTGTTGATTATATCTACCTTGAGCATTGAGTTGATATCGCCGTCAACGCCCTTGAATTCGGGAGCGTTAACTTTCAGCTCTGTACCGTAGGTAGCAGCAGTCTCTCTTGCAAGACCGATAACGCTGAGACAGTCGGGACGGTTAGATGTTATCTCAAACTCAACGGAAGTATCGTCAAGACCGATAGCTGTGTGGATATCCTCACCAAGCTTGCAGTCCTCTTCGATAACGAATACGCCCTCGGGGTCTGCATATGGGAAGTCGTGAGCTGTAAGGCCGAGAGTATCGAGTCCGCAGAACATACCGAAGCTCTCAACTCCGCGCATCTTGCACTTCTTTATCTTGCCCTCGGGGAGAACAGCTCCGTCAAGAGCAACGGGAACGAGGTCGCCCTCTTTTACGTTCTTAGCGTTAGTTACTATCTGTATAGGAGCTTCTGCACCTATGTCCACCTGACAAACGAACAGTGCGTCAGCATTTTCATGAGGTCCCTTTGAGAGTATCTTACCAACTACAACGTTGGAGATATTGCTGCCCTCTTTTTCGTAACATTCTACTTTAGAGCCGCTCATTGTGAGAGCGTGGCAGAAATCCTTTATAGGCATATCGGCTTTTACGTAATCGCCGAGCCATTTCATAGATAAATTCATATCTTTGTTCCTTTCAAGATCTATAATCAGTACATTTCTCCAATGAGAAATTATGCATTATGAATTGTGAATTGCTCAGAACTGCTCTAAGAAACGCACATCGTTCTCGTAGAGGAGACGGAGATCGTTGATATCGTAGCGACCCATTACCATACGCTCAAGTCCGAGACCGAATGCGAAGCCTGAGTACTCCTCAGGGTCGATACCGCAGTTCTCAAGTACCTTAGGGTGGACCATGCCTGCGCCGAGGAGCTCGATATATCCTTCGTCCTTACACATTGAGCAGCCCTTGCCGCCGCAGTTGAAGCAGCTTATATCGACTTCGCAGCTTGGCTCGGTGAAGGGGAAGTGGTGGGGACGGAAACGGAGCTTGCAGTCGTTGCCGTAGAGCTTCTTCATAAGCATTTCCAGAGTGCCCTTCAGGTCGCTCATTGTGATACCCTTGTCAACAACAAGTCCCTCTATCTGGTGGAACAGAGGAGAATGTGTGGCGTCAACGGCGTCTGAACGGAATACTCGTCCGGGAGAGATGATACGGATAGGTGGCTTCTGGTTCTCCATTACGTGTACTTGTACAGAAGAGGTCTGTGTACGGAGAAGTACAGACTCGTTTGTTCCCTCAATGTAGAATGTATCCTGTGTATCTCTTGCAGGATGATCGGGAGGAAGATTAAGAGCCTCGAATACGTGGTAATCGTCGTCGATCTCGGGACCGTCAGCGATATTGAAGCCCATGCCGATGAATATTTCTCTTATTTCGTTTTCCACCTTAGTGAGCGGGTGGAGCTTTCCGAAAGGAGCGTGCTTGCCCGGGAGAGTAATGTCGATCTTCTCCTCAGCCAGCTTTGCAGCCTGTGCGTTTGCTTTCAGCGAAGAAAGCTTAGTATTCAGAGCTTCTTCGATATCTGCTCTTACCTTGTTTGCGAGCTGACCGATAACAGGTCTTTCTTCTGCGGAGAGTTTACCCATCTGTTTGAGGATAGCGGTGAGCTCACCTTTTTTTCCGAGGAACTTTATCCTCAGGTCGTCCAGTGCCTTGATCTCAGTGCAGGCATCAAGCTCCTGCTTAGCCAGAGCCTCGATCTTTTCAAGCTGTTCTTTCATTGTTTCACCTCATTAAGAATTAATGCGTAATGCTTAATTCGTAATTCGTAATTAAGGTATCGTCTTACGGCGATAGATTAAAGGTGTCGGAACAAATAAAGATCTGTCCGCGTGAGCGGACACAAATAATTACGCATTACGAATTATGAATTATGAATTAAAAAAAGCCCTGTCCAACAGGACAAGACTTACCTTGCTTTTATACCACCCATTGTCAGGAGAGCCGACACTCTCTTGTCTTTAACGCAGACCTACGTCTCAGCCTACTACGCGGTATTCCTATCGCGCTTCCGCTTTGCCCCTCGTGAGTGAACTTCGGTATGTAAAGCAACGGGACGCTCGCACCTTTTCGTCCTTCTCTGATGAAGCTTATGCACACTTACTCTCTCAGTCAACGGGTTATAACACAATTATATACGCTGGCTCCAAAAAAATCAAGCTTTTTTTCAAAAAAATCCGGGCTTACAGCAAACTTGTGAAAAAAAGATGAAGCATTTGAAAAAAATGATATGATTTATTGCATTCTGACTAAAAATGTGTTATTATTAATATGTATCACTTTATATACAATGAATGGAGATAATACAATGGATAATTTTGCAGAACAGCTTGTAAAAAAGAACGAAACAAACTCTGACAAGACAAGAAGATTACTGTTTATTATTGTAGGAGGCTTGTTCACCCTGTCGATCTTAGCTCTTTCCCTGCTTCAGATAAGAAATCCGATCATATCTGTTCTGGGATTTGTCCTTGCGGCTGTGGCAGGCTACGGAACTTATAATTTCGTTCAGAATACATACGTTGAGTATGAGTATTCTTTCACCAACGGTGAGCTTGATGTTGACAAGATAATTGCCAAGAAGAAAAGACGTGAGATGCTTTCCACCAATGTGAGACAGTTCACAGCATTCGGAAAGTATGACGACAGCATAGAAGAGACAGATGATATGACAATAGTTTTCGCAACTGACAATATTGCTTCACATGAGTATTATGCGGATTTCACTGATGAGTCTGTTGGCTCGGCGAGACTGGTCTTCTCTCCTGATGAGAGAATGCTTGAGAATATCACTAAATTCCTGCCGGCAAAGCTTAGGACTCAGCTTTCGTGAACGTGGAGGATCAAATGGAGGATAAAAAAGAAAAAAACGGCTTGCTGTCGGGACTTATAGTTCTTTTTATTTATATAAGCGGACTTATATTTGTGGGCTGTTTCCATGAACCGTGGTTTGACGAGTCACAGGCATGGATGATAGCAAGATGTGCTTCATTCAAAGAGCTTTTTACCTATATCCCTCATTATGAGGGGCATCCGCCGCTGTGGCATCTGCTTCTTTCGTTATTTGCAAAGAACGGAGCTCCTTTTGATCTTACAATAAAGACGATAAATATAGTTTTCAGCACTTCGGCTATGGCTCTTCTCATATTCCGTTCGCCGTTCCCGAAAGCTGTAAGGTATATCCTGCCTTTTACATACTTCTTTTTCTACCATTACGGAGTATACTGCCGACCTTATTCAATGACGATGCTTGCGTTCATGCTTGCTGCGATAACCTATAAAAACCGTAACTCAAAGCCGTGGAGGTATATTTTTTCGCTTATTTTCCTGTGCCTTACATCAGCTTACGGTATAATGCTTGCAGGCGGACTATGTCTTGTATGGACATTTGAGATAATATCAGAGCTCCATAGGAACAAAAGGCTTGGCTTTTTCTGGAAAGACAGGCGTTTTTATGCACTTTGTTTTATACTCCTGACAGCAATAATACTTCTTATAATGATAACTCCTGCGGACGACTGCTATTACGGAGGTGTGGATAATGGAGGAAGTATCATAGAGATCCTGACGAGAATAAGGGATTATGGTACTGTCATTATACTTCCTTTTGAGAGCTGGAGCGGAGTATTGTTCGGCATAAACGGCGAAAAAGACTATACTTCCATATTTATTGCAGAGGCTGTGATCGGGATACTGATCTGGACTGCACTTATCTTAATAACACGAAAAAACAGAAAGTTCTTTACATTTTTTGTTCCGTATATAATAATGGCTGCATTTATGTCATTTCACTATATGTCGGCTCATCATATCGGTATAAGCGGACTTTTCCATGTGTTTATTTTCTGGATAATGGCAGAGCAGGACGGCGGCATACAGATACCGGAGTCGTTTATAAAAATAAAAAACAGCTTTAGTTCGCCTTTTATACGCAAAGTCGTTTTGGGTATCGGCTGTATTATATGTATCATGCCTGTTGTGTACAGCATAGGTGCTTCTTACATGGACATAAAAGG
>CAMYYQ010000031.1 GCA_947303535.1 uncultured Ruminococcus sp. | reverse complement strand
CTGCGCGGCGGTCGATGATGTGCTTTTCAAGCTTCATATTCGGGATACCGTACATAAGCAGTCCGCCAACACGGTCGGAACGCTCGAATACTGTAACATTGTGGCCGCGCTTGTTTAAAGTATCGGCTGCGGCAAGTCCCGAAGGACCTGAGCCGATAACAGCTATACGCTTGCCGCTTCTTACCGCAGGTATCTGCGGCTGCATAAGACCGTTTGCAAAGCCGAATTCGATTATGGAATTCTCGTTTTCTTTCGTAGTTACAGGAGAATCGTAAACTCCGCAGATACAAGCCTTTTCGCAAAGTGCGGGACATACTCTCGATGTGAACTCGGGGAAGTTATTGGTCATAAGCAGACGGCTCAGCGCCTGCTCCTTCTGACCGTGGTAAAGCAGGTCGTTCCACTCGGGAATGAGGTTGTTCAGCGGACAGCCCGACATCATGCCGCAGAGCATTTTTCCGTTCTGGCAGAATGGTACTCCGCAGTCCATACAGCGTGAAGCCTGCTGGCAGCGCTGCTCGTCACTGAGAGGTACATGGAACTCATTAAAGTCTTTTATACGCTCAAGTGGCTCTTTTGCAGCTGTTTCTGTTCTTGTATATTCAAGAAATCCTGTTGCTTTTCCCATGGCTCACGCCTCCTTTCTGATGAGCTCGAATGCTTCTATCATAGCCTGCTCGCTGCTCATGCCTGTTTTTTCGAGTTTTGTAACTGTTTTCTGTATCTTCGCATAATCGTGAGGTATTATCTTCTTGAAGCATGGCAGATAACGCTCAAAGTCTGCAAGTATCTGCTTCGCCTTTTCAGAGCCTGTAGCCTCTTCGTGTTCGGTGATGATAGCTTTGAGCTCGGCGATGTCCTCTTCCTCAGTAACTGTTTCAAGTGAAACAAGCGCCTTGTTGAGACGGGTGTAAAGGTCATGCTCCTCATCGAGAACGTATGCTATACCGCCTGACATACCTGCGGCGAAGTTCTTGCCTGTACGTCCGAGGATAACAGCGCGTCCGCCTGTCATATATTCGCAGCCGTGGTCGCCTACGCCCTCACAGACTGCTGTAGCTCCCGAATTTCTTACACAGAAACGCTCGCCTGCAACGCCGTTGATAAACGCCTTGCCCGATGTAGCTCCGTAGAGTGCAACGTTTCCGACGATGATATTCTCGTCAGCCTTGAATGTGGAAGCCTTTGGCGGACTGAGAACAAGCTTGCCGCCTGAAAGTCCCTTGCCGAAATAGTCGTTGCTGTCACCGCTGAGCTCGAGAGTGAGTCCCTTTGGTATGAACGCACCGAATGACTGTCCGCCGCTGCCTGTACATTTAACTGTAAATGTATCGTCAGCAAGTACGTTTTCACCGTGGATACGTGTTATCTCAGCACCTGTAAGAGTTCCCACAGAACGGTCTGTATTCACAACGTCAATGGAAATAGTCTTGGAAGTTCCGTTCTTCAGCGCACTTCCCAGCTTCTTTATTATAACACGGCGGTCTATGGTGTTGTCAAGTTCAAAATCGTAAATATCATCGGCATCGAAATGTTTTTTGCCGTCATCTGTGCTGTTTGCAAGTATATTTGCAAAGTCGATATTCTTTTCGGCTGCGCTGTCCTTGATACGGAGAAGATCTGTGCGTCCGACCAGCTCGTCAACTGTGCGTATGCCGAGCTTTGCCATGTATTCGCGAAGCTCCTGTGCAATGAAATGCATAAAATTGATGATGTACTCAGGCTTGCCGCGGAAACGCTTTCTAAGCTCGGGATTCTGTGTAGCTATACCCATAGGACAGGTATCAAGGTTGCAGACTCTCATCATTACGCAGCCCATTGTTACCAGCGGAGCTGTTGCGAAGCCGAATTCCTCAGCACCGAGAAGTGCAGCAACAAGTACGTCACGACCTGTCATCAGCTTGCCGTCTGTCTCTATGCGGACTCTTGAACGAAGTCCGTTGAGCATAAGTGTCTGATGAGCTTCGGCAAGTCCCAGCTCCCAGGGAAGTCCAGCGTTGTAGATCGAGCTCTTCGGAGCTGCACCTGTACCGCCGTCATATCCTGAGATAAGGATAACCTGTGCGCCTGCCTTTGCAACGCCTGCTGCAACAGTTCCTACGCCTGCTTCTGATACGAGCTTTACTGAGATGCGAGCCTGATCGTTGGCATTTTTAAGGTCGTATATGAGCTGTGCAAGATCCTCGATAGAGTATATATCGTGATGAGGCGGAGGTGAGATAAGTCCAACGCCTGCTGTTGAGTGACGGGTCTTAGCGATCCACGGATAAACCTTTCCTGAGGGAAGATGTCCGCCCTCGCCGGGCTTTGCGCCCTGTGCCATTTTTATCTGTATCTCCTGTGCGGAAACGAGGTATTCAGATGTAACGCCGAAACGTCCCGAAGCTACCTGCTTGATAGCTGAACATTTATCGGATTTAAGACGCTCGGGGCTTTCTCCGCCCTCACCGCTGTTGGACTTTCCGCCGATGCTGTTCATAGCCTTTGCCATACACTCATGTGCTTCCTGAGAAATAGAACCGTAAGACATAGCGCCTGTCTTGAAGCGCTTGCAGATGCTCTCAACGGACTCGACTTCATCAATAGATATCTCTGATGCACTATCAAAATTGAAGTCAAGGAGACTGCGGAGGGTTAACTCGTTATCCTCACGGGTAAGAGCCTCGGAATACTTCTTGAATGTATCGTAGCTGCCAGTCCATGCTGCCTGCTGAAGCAGATGGATAGTCTCGGGAGTATAGAGATGCTCGCTCTTTCCGCTGCGAAGCTTGTGGCTGCCTGCGCTCTTAACGTCGCTGACCACATGGAGTCCGAGAGGATCGTAAGCTGCTGTGTGGAGAGCCTCTGTACGGCGTGTGATATCAGCAAGTCCAATACCACCGATGCGGCTGACAGTACCTGCAAAATATCTGTCGATAAGCTCCTGAGAAATACCAACAGCCTCAAAAAGCTTGCTGCCCTGATATGACTGGATAGTGGATATACCCATTTTTGAAGCTATCTTTACGATACCGTGGAGGATTGCGCTGTTGTAATCGTCCTCGGCAGCGTAGAAGTCCTTGTCAAGTGAGCCGTCCTCGATAAGTGAACGGATAGTCTCATGTGCAAGGTATGGATTAACAGCACAGGCACCGTAGCCTAAAAGTGCTGCGAAATGATGTACTTCTCTTGGCTCTGCTGATTCAAGTATCATAGCAACTGCTGTACGCTTCTTTGTGGAAACGAGGTGCTGCTGAAGTGCAGAAACTGCAAGGAGAGAAGGTATCGGGCAATGATACTCGTCAACACCTCGGTCGGAAAGAATAAGGATAGATGCTCCGTCGCGGTAAGCCTTGTCAGCGTCGATGAAAAGACGCTCGATAGCCTTGTCAAGCGATGTACCGATATAGTAGGTTATCGGGATAACTGCGCTTTTCATTCCTTTCTGATTAAGTGCCTTTATCTTGAGCATATCTGTCTCGGTAAGGATAGGATTTTCTATTTTAAGAACATGGCAGTTCTCGGGACGTTCCTCAAGGATATTACCGTCCTTGCCGATGTAAACGCTTGTATCTGTAACGACTTCCTCACGGATAGCGTCAAATGGCGGATTTGTCACCTGTGCGAAAAGCTGGCGGAAATAGTTGAAAAGAGGAGGTGCCTGCTTGTCCAGTGGTGGGAGAGGGATATCACTTCCCATGGAAGCGATAGGCTCTGCACCTTTTTCAGCCATTGGCAGGATAGATGTACGGATATCCTCATAGGAATAGCCGAATGCCTTGTGAAGTCTTGCAAGCTCGTCCTTTGAATATGTCTTTACGCCCTTGTTCGGGATATGCAGATCGTGGAGACGTACAAGATTTGCGTCAAGCCATTCGCCGTAGGGCTGGCGTGAAGCGTAAGTGTTTTTGATCTCGTCATCTTCAATGATGCGTCCCTGCTTTGTGTCTGCAAGGAGCATCTTGCCAGGACGGAGACGGTCTTTCTTCACTATCTTCTCAGGTGCGATATCTATACAACCTGTCTCAGACGAAAGAATGAGAAAACCGTCATTGGTTATGCAGTATCTTGACGGACGGAGACCGTTTCTGTCGAGGACTGCTCCCATAACATCGCCGTCAGAGAAAAGAATAGACGCAGGACCGTCCCAAGGCTCCATCATTGTAGCGTAATACTGATAGAAATCGTACTTTGCCTTTGAGATAGTATTGTCGTTTTTCCACGGCTCGGGAATTGTTATCATAACTGCCAGCGGAAGAGGCATACCTGACATTACCATAAATTCAAGAGCGTTATCAAGTCTTGCTGAGTCCGAACCTTTTACATTTATTGCAGGAAGTATCCTGTGCATATCATTTTTCAGTGTCTCACAGGTCATTGTTTCCTCACGGGCAAGCATCTTGTCGGCATTTCCTGTGATAGTATTAATCTCGCCGTTATGTACAATTAAGCGGTTTGGGTGAGCCTTCTGCCAGCTTGGATTAGTATTTGTAGAGAAACGCGAGTGTACCATTGCGATAGCCGATGTGAAGTCCTCACTCTGGAGATCTGTGTAAAATCTTCTCAGCTCGTCAACGAGAAACATTCCCTTATATACAATAGTACGGCTTGAAAGTGAGCATACATATGTGTCCTCATTAGACTGCTCAAATTCACGTCTTGCAACAAAAAGCTTACGGTCAAAGTCCAGTCCCTTTGGACATTCATCGGGACGCTTTACAAAAGCCTGCATTATGCATGGCATACTGTCAAGAGCTTTATGACCGAGTATAGAAGATGAAGTCGGAACTTCACGCCAGCATACGAACTCCATGCCGTTATTGTCGATGATCTTTTCAAATAGCTTCTTTGCACGGTCGCGTCTGAGCTCATTCTGTGGGAAGAAGAACATACCAACACCGAAGTCACCTTCTTCGCCGATATCTTTGCCAAGCTTTTGGGCTTCATTAATAAAGAAGCTGTATGGCATCTGTACAAGTATTCCTACACCGTCGCCTGTCTTGCCCTCGGCATCCTTGCCTGCACGGTGTTCCAGCTTTTCAACGATAGTGAGAGCATTTTCCACAACATATCGTGACTGTTTACCATTGATGTTCACAACTGCTCCGATACCGCAGTTGTCATGCTCGAATCGCGGACTGTAAAGTCCCTGCTGCTGGTAAGGAGCTTCCTCTCTAAAGTTATCCATATCATTCACTAACCTTTCAATAATCCGAGCGCCATTGATCGGATTATAATAAAAAAGACGTTTATACAGACAATGAGCCTGCATAAACGTCCTTGTTTCTTAAATCATCTTATCACGTTAAAGCGGAAATGTCAATAGGTAAATAGGGTATTTTCGTGCTTTCGTGAAATCTATACAGTTAATATCAACTAACATCGCAGAAAAAATATAAGATACACCAAATTTCAAAAAAGCTATTGACAAATCTCTCACGAAGGTCTATAATGGCATTGTAAACAGCAAGGGAGCTGCGGATATGGTATCCGTAGCTCTCTTTTTTGGTTTATAGCGCTAATTCCATACACGAAGGGGTGTATGAAGTCTCAGGACTTCTGCACCCCTTTGACATTTATGCTGTAAGTTTTCTAAGGAGGACTAATTATGGACGCACAGACAATTATAAAAGAATTGACTGAGCATACAGACAAAACAGTATTTGGCGTATGGTTTATGATAGCGGTTGCTCTCGTATTCTTTATGCAGGCAGGCTTCGCAATGGTTGAGACAGGTTTCACAAGAGCAAAGAATGCCGGCAACATCATTATGAAAAACCTTATGGATTTCTGTATCGGTACAGTAATGTTCATTGCAATAGGCTTCGGACTTCTTCTCGGCGAGGACGCCGCAGGTCTTATAGGTCAGCCAGGATTTGATATATTCACAAGTTACGCTGATTTCCAGTGGGATCAGTTCATATTCAACCTTGTGTTCTGTGCTACGACAGCTACTATAGTATCAGGTGCAATGGCTGAAAGAACAAAGTTCCTTTCCTATTGTATCTACTCAGGCATAATCAGCGCTTTGATATATCCTATCGAAGCTCACTGGATATGGGGCGGCGGCTGGCTTGCTCAGATGGGCTTCCACGATCTTTCGGGTTCATGTGCAATACACATGGTAGGCGGTATCTGCGCTCTCATTGGTGCAAAGATCGTCGGACCGAGAATCGGTAAGTTCGTCAAGACCAAGGACGGCGATATTAAGGTAAACGCTATCCCAGGCCACAACCTTACACTTGGCGCACTTGGCGTATTCATTCTCTGGTTCGGCTGGTACGGCTTCAACCCTGCAGCAGCTTCAAGCGTTGCTCAGCTCGACTCTATTTTCCTTACAACAACAGTAGCTCCCGCAGTTGCAACAGTAACCTGTATGATCTTCACATGGCTCAAATATGGCAAGCCCGATGTTTCAATGTGTCTTAACGCTTCACTTGCAGGTCTTGTTGGTATCACAGCAGGCTGTGATGTAATGGACTGCTTCGGTTCTATCGCAGTAGGCGTAGTTTCGGGACTTCTCGTATGCTTCGGCGTATGGCTCCTTGACTATAAGCTCCACATTGACGATCCTGTCGGTGCAGTTGCAGTTCATATGATGAACGGTATCTGGGGTACTATCGCAGTAGGTCTTTTACGGCGGCGGCTTCGAGCAGCTTGGCTTACAGCTTCTCGGTTTCGTATCAGTAGCATCATTCTCAGCCGTAGCTATCACGATAACTTTCCTTATTATTAAGCACACTATTGGTCTCCGTGCATCAGAGCAGGAAGAGATACTTGGTCTCGATATAACAGAACACGGTCTTATCTCCTCTTACGCAGATTTTGCTCCTGCACTTACAGATGCAGGTATGCACGGCTACACCAAGGAGGACGCAAAGAGCGTACAGGTAGTTGGTACTCCCGCAGCTCCTGCTGTTCCTGTTGACGAGGCAATTGAAGTTAAGAACTACTCAGTACCTTCACCTGACGAAAGACCTAAGATGACTAATATAGTTGTAGTATTCAAACAGCAGAAGCTTCAGCAGTTCATTGAGGCTATGGAAGCTATCGACGTAAAGGGTATCACAGTAACAAACGTTCTGGGCTGCGGTATGCAGAACGGACAGCGCAACTATTACCGTGGTACTACAGTTGAGATGAACCTGCTTCCTAAGGTAAAGGCTGAGATCGCTGTATGTGCAGTTCCTGTTGACAAGGTAGTTGCAGCAGCAAAGGCTGCTCTCTACACAGGTAACTACGGTGACGGCAAGATGTTCATTTACGACATTGAAAACGTTATCAAGATACGTACAGGCGAGGAAGGCTACAACGCACTCCACGATTCGGCAGAGTGGGAAAAAGCATAAGCTGATGAGGGCGTTTGCGAACATCATCACACAAATCTCCCAGATGTTCGCAGACTGCCTTTCTCATAAATGTATTTCAAGGAGCATAAGTAAAAATGTCAAAGTTCATTTTTGTAACAGGCGGAGTCGTTTCCGGACTCGGAAAAGGTATCACAGCTGCTTCATTAGGCAGACTTCTCAAACAGCGCGGCTATAAAGTCACAATACAGAAGTTCGACCCGTACATCAACGTTGACCCAGGTACTATGTCGCCATTCCAGCACGGTGAGGTTTTCGTAACCGATGACGGTGCTGAAACTGACCTTGACCTCGGTCACTATGAGCGTTTCGTTGACGAGAATCTTTCCGTACATTCCAATGTAACTACAGGAAAGATATACTGGAACGTCATAACAAAGGAACGCCGCGGTGACTATCTGGGTGGTACAGTACAGGTCATACCTCACATCACCAATGAAATAAAGGACAGAGTCTACAGCGCAGCAAATGAAGCTAATGCCGATGTAGTAATCACCGAGATCGGCGGTACTGTAGGAGATATCGAGTCCACACCTTTTCTTGAAGCCATAAGGCAGGTAGGAACTGAGCAAGGACGCGAAAATGTATGCTATATACACGTTACACTCGTCCCCTACATCGCAGGCTCTGAGGAACTGAAATCCAAACCCACACAGCACTCCACCAAGGAGCTCCTTTCCATAGGCATTCAGCCTGATATAATAGTTTGCCGCACGGAAAAACGCATACCCGATGATATGG
>CAMYYQ010000030.1 GCA_947303535.1 uncultured Ruminococcus sp. | reverse complement strand
AACTACGAAAGACTCGCCGCTTGCAGCCTTTTCTCTGAGGAAGTTGAACTGCATTTCAGCAATGTTGTCCTCGATAGAGTTGCTGTAGCCATTTACTCTGCGTGAAAGGAGATGATTTTTCGGCTTTTCGTTGTACTTCTCAATCTCCTCGGGAGTAAGACCTGTTTTGTTGGCGATCTCTGTGATGAGGTGACGGTCGTATATCGGTATCTTGAAACGCCTTGCGAGCTGTTCGGCGATATTCTTACCGCCGCTTCCGAATTCACGACCTACTGAAATGATTACCTGTGACATATATATTCCCCCTTAAAAGAAATTATAAATAACGGACAAATAGATAAACAGTTGAGATAGCAAGAACTATAACTGTAGCAGGAGCGATCTTCTTGCAGTATCTGCCCCAGCCGATAGGATAGCCGTTTTTCTGTGCAACGGAAGTACCCACAACGTTTGCGGAAGCTCCGATAGGAGTTGCGCTTCCGCCGATATCAGTACCGATAGCAAGTGCCCATGCAAGAGTTGATATCGGAACGCCCGAAGTTTCTGCAAGGCTCTGGATAATAGGTACCATAGTTGCTGCGAACGGGATATTGTCCACGAAAGCACTTGCGATAGCAGATACCCAGAGGATAATAGCTATCATGAGCTTTATGTTGCCGCCGCTGATGTCGCCGATGAAGTTTGCAATGAGTTTGAGTATGTTTGTTTCTTCAAGACCGCTTACAACGATGAAGAGTCCAATGAAGAATATGAGTGTTTTGTAGTCTACCTTTTTGAGAAGCTCGACAGCGTGTTTGCCGAAAGCAATGAGAGTGATAGCAGCTATGAAAAGACCGATAGTTGCTACGGTGAGATGAGTAGTCGCGTGAGTAACAAGGAGTATAACAGCACAAGCGAAGATGATACAGCTTATTGCGAAATCCTTTTTATTTGTGATAGCCTCAGAGGGCTTAGGAAATTTGCTCATATCCACAGGAGCACCTTTGTCTCCTGCAAGCTCCTTGCGGAATGCAAAATAAAGGAAAAGTACCGATACTATAAGGCATATACCTGCGCAGAGACCTGTATTTGTAAGGAAGTCGAAGAATGAGAAACCAAGTGAAGTACCAACGATAATGTTCGGAGGATCACCGCACATTGTTGCCGAACCGCCAAGGTTAGCGCAGAATATCTCGGAAAGTATCATAGGTACGGGATTGAATTTGAGGAGTGAAGCAAGTTCTATAGTGACAGCTGCAAGGAACATGATAACTGTGATACTGTCGATAAACATAGAGAGTACCGCAGACATTACCATAAATGTAATGAATATCGGGATAGTTTTGCATTTTACGAGATAGGCTATCTTCATACAGAGCCAGCGGAAGAAGCCTGCTTTTGCCATGCCTTCTACCATGACCATCATACCTGCGATAAAGATTATAGTCGCCCAGTTGATGCCTTTGCTTTCGCTTTCAGTGACCTGATACCAGAAGTCCTTGGTAGCGAAATTTTTGAGAGCGAGGGTGTCCATGATAGCTGTACCGTTTCGCATACATATGCCGAAAACGACTACCAGCGTGAGGATACCGCTGCCGAGGGTTACATAGTGCCTTTCTATCTTGTCAAGAACGATCATAATGAACATTCCAACGAAGATAATAACGGCAAAGATCTGTGCTGCTGTCATAATTACCTCCATAAGAGCGGAAAAGTTCCGCGTAATAAACCTTTCCTATTTAAATGGGAAATATACCATAGCGAATTATAGCACAAAAGAGAAGGTAATTCAAGGCAAAAATTGATATTTTTTCTGAAATGCCGAATTTTGGATAAGCTGTACCTTTTTAATTGAAAAGTGCAGATATTTTTGTTATTGTGTCGCCAAAAATATTCGTATGGTAAAGTGTCAGGAGCTTATTATACGCAGCACTAAAAAAATTTTATTGCACGTATTGCTTTATTCATAATTATGTGTTATAATAATATAAGCAAGTAATAGTTTTAAAGAACTCTTTATAAGTTCTTTTGAACCTATCAGAATTATAGTTGTTAGGAGATCTTTTAATGATTAAATATATCTTTCTCATAGTCGGATTTATACTGCTTATCAAGGGGGCTGATTTCTTTGTCGACGGAAGCTCTGCGGTAGCTAAAAGGCTGAAAGTACCTGCTCTTATAATCGGTATGACTATAGTTGCAATGGGAACAAGTCTGCCCGAGACATCGGTAAGCGTAAGTGCTTCCGTGCTGGGCAAGAATGACCTTGCCATAAGCAACGCTGTGGGCTCGAATATATTTAACCTTATGGTGGTATGCGGAGTCTGTGCAGTCCTTTGTCCTATGGCGATAGGTAAGGAGACAATAAAAAAAGACCTGCCTTTCTCTATAATAGTTGCAGGCGTACTTCTTGCACTGGGCGCAGTGACGGGAACAGTCATGCGCTGGGGCGGAATCATACTGCTTGCGCTGTTTGCATTCTTCCTTTATATGATGATAAGCTCTGCGAAAAAAGCAAGAGATGCAGGAGAGCTTACGGAAGAGGACGAGTACAAGATAATGCCTGTGTGGAAATGCCTTGCATTTATAATCGGAGGAGCAGCTGCCATAGCAGTCGGCGGAAAAATGGTCGTTGACGGCGCTTCTGACATAGCCCGTGCTTTCGGAATGTCGGACAACCTTATCGGAATGACTATAGTTGCTCTCGGAACAAGTCTCCCCGAGCTTGTAACATCTATCGTAGCCGCAAGAAAAGGCGAGGTGGATATGGCTCTGGGAAATGTAGTGGGCTCAAATATATTCAATATCCTGTTCGTGCTTGGTATAGCTTCAACTATATCGCCTATTTCATTCACAATGCAGAACACTATAGATACGGCGGTCCTTATTGTAATGAGTCTGCTCGTACTTATTATGTGTCTGCCGAAGAAGAAGCTGTTTAGGTGGCATGGTGCATTGATGCTTGCGGTATATGCAGGATATACGACCTATATTTTTATGAGATAAAGGGGAGATAAAGGTGTATTGTAATAAATGCGGTTCAATGTATGATGACGGACAGCCCTGCTGTCCTTACTGTAAAACGCCGAGACCAGGCGTGAATAATTCGCAGTTTCACGGCTTGATGCCGCCTTTAGACCGTAACGGTATGCCATGCTATGATCCAAGCGATACACCGCCCGAAACAGGTATAATAATACTCTCTCTGCTCGTCCCTCTTGTAGGGATAATATTCGGCTGCATCTGCCTTAAAAACAATGAAAAAAGAGCAGGAAATGCGTATTTGCTTGCAGCTGCGGCAAGATACATTTTTTTGATACTTCTGGTCCTTTCCATTGTTTTTAATTTCTTTTCTGTTTTTGCATTGTTGATTTAATATCATAAGGAGGTATGTTTTATGAATTGTCCGCATTGTGGAGCTTCCATTTCCGATATGGAAGAGAAATGCCCTTACTGTGATTCATATCTTGATAATAAAAAGAAAAATATTGATATAGAGGATATTCAGAGAGAGATACATGACAAGATATCTCCTTTGCAGAGCGATCCCAATGATAAGCCGAATATCCTAATGGTGATATTGTCGCTTTTTATACCTTTAGGTATGATGTTGTTTATAATAAACCTGATGACAGGTCGTCCCAAAAGCGCTATAGCGTGCTTTATGGCGTGTTTTGTCGGAATGTTTATCCTGGCTTTCGGATTTTTTATTTTCAATTTCTTTAGAATGTCAGGTCCGATACTGTGGTGAGCGGTATGCTCATAAATGAGCTATGTGAATAAAAATACAGATATATAAACTAAGCAGGCGAATGCATCTTTTTGATGTATTCGCCTGTTTTTAGTCTTACATAAATATTTACTGTTTTTACAAAAGACATATTTATATAATTAAAACAATGCTCTAATAGCATTGTTATGCAATTTCACAAAATGACAGCTATTGAATTATTCATTTATTGTTCTACTCATATCTTGACATATTATGACTAAAGTGATAAAATTGTATATAAATAAGTCGCATATTTTAGTAAACTATATCATTATATTAATAAGATATTCACTATGATGACTTAAAGGGGGGAGAAAACAAAATTGCTCAGTAGTTCTATGATTCAATATACAGGAAGAATGTCTAAGATATGTGTAATTGGTTCGGTAAGGGCATATTTGTTTATGAAAATAAAAAGGATTAAAGTACCTTATGGGAACAGTGTGCATATTGGCAGCAATTGTTCTCGTTTAAGGTGCTGTTTTGTTGAGGAGGAGCGAGCGGACGATGGATAATGTAAACGGCTCGGCTCTCACAGCGTCACAGACCGAAGCATCTGTAGGCAAAAACAAAAAGCCAAAGAAAAAAAGGACGGCAAAAAGCTATGCGATTTCCTTTTTTATAAAGATAGCTGTTACAGCTCTGGTTTTATGGCTTGTGTTAAGCTATGTTGCAGGGATTCATATCTGCCATAATAACAGTGCTTATCCTACGATCAGAGACGGAGAATTCTGCCTGACATATCGTCTTGCAGACCTTAAACAGGGAACGATGATCGTTTATGAGCATGACGGAAAGGTGAAATTCGGGCGTGTGGTCGCATTTGGCGGCGATAAGGTCGAGATATTTAATGATTATATATCGGTGAACGGTTTCGGCGTTTTTGAAAATGCTGTATATCCTACTTCACCCGAGGGATCAGCTATCAGCTATCCCTATCAGGTACCTGATAACTGCGTATTCGTGTTAAATGACTACAGAAGTGATATTTCCGACAGCAGGACATATGGGGGTGTCCCGCTTGATACTGTCGAAGGGGCAGTAGTGTTCACAATGCGTATGCGTGGAATAAAATTGTTTAGTTATTTTAAGGAGGAATTTTTATGAGAAATAAGAAGTTTGCAGCATCTGTAGCTGCATTGGCTATGATATCTTCATTCGCTTCCGTGATACCTATGAATGCGAGTGCAGCTGGTGGCGGTGATTACGGAGTTAAAATCGGCGGCACAAGAACAACAACTTTTGACAAATACATGGTTATGAATACAAGCGCCCATGTTCCCGATGCAGAATTTAATTTTACCATAGAACCGGGTTCTGCCGTTAATGCAACAACTACTTCTAAGGTGTTCGCTGGTGTTGGAACTCCTACTTTTGCAGTAGATGATGCGACACATACAGGTTCTAATACAGCAGGCAAGGTCGTATTTTCAAATTCTGATACTACTTATCTTGAATCTTCGCTGACAGAAACATCAAGTGATAAACCTGTTTTTACTACAACAGGCGAAGGTAATACTTCTGATGAGAAATATGCAAAGAAGACATTGACTATCACATTTCCTGACAGCACACCTTTTAAAGAGCCGGGTATTTATCGCTATATTATTACAGAAGCAGGAACTGCTGCTGGTGTAACAAACGATGAGGTTTCTACAAGAACATTAGATGTTTATGTAGTTGATGATTATGATGCGGCAAATGATAAGAACCTTTTGAAAATTGACGGTTATGCTCTCTACTCAGGTACAGTTACAGCAGGTCCTGCTAAAGAACTTCCTGCCGGAAAGGAAGTAACTGATGTACCTAACGGACTTGAAGCAGGCACAAAAAGCGCAGGATACACTAATACCTATACTGCAAGAACTCTGTCTTTCGGTAAGGAAGTTGAGGGCAATCAAGGTTCTAAGGATAAATATTTTAAATTCACATTGGCAATTGGAAATGCTGCCGGTGCTACGTTAAACGTCAAGGTTGCCAATATGGACACAGCTACAACTAAAACTGATTCTACGATCTATACCAAAGCAGTTATGGATGAGGCAAATAATGCAGATGACGTTGACAGTATTGATGGACATCAGATCAAAGTAGGTACGACAGGTGCCGTATCAAAGGATTTCTATCTTCGTGACGGTCAGTATGTAACTATAGAGGGACTTCCTCAAGGTGCTACATATGTATTGACTGAAGAAGCGGAAGATTATACATCGACATCAGGCACAAATAAAGAAGCTATTGCGGCAGTAGGCACATCAGGCGAAACCGGCTATGTTGCAGCTAAGTTGTACAGCGATGCAACAAGCGGAACAATTGGTGCAAACGATATTTATACAGGCTTCACAAACACTCGTACAGGAATGATCCCCACAGGCTTGCTTTCGACAGTTGCAGGCTCGGCAGGACTTATCGCACTGGGACTTGCAGGTATTGTTGGCGGAACTTTCTACCTCAAAAAGAAGAAGTCTGAGGAAGAATAACAGTCTTGCTTAAATTCTGGAAATGGCTGAATGAACTCTACGGCTGGCTTATCATAGCGGTATTCGGGATAGTCATGCTTATTGGCGCATGGCAGATGTATGACAATTATTATACATTCAATCACACACTTGACAAAAGCGTATTGAATTACAAGCCCGATCCGTCTGATCCTGCCGCTGCTGAGGATTCGCCTATAACCGATGATATGGTGGCATGGCTCACCATAGACGGTACAAATATCGACTACCCTGTTATGCAGGGAAAGGATAATTCCTGTTACCTGAATACCGATCCTTTCGGGGAATATTCTCTTTCAGGCAGTATTTTCCTTGACAGCAGATGCAGTTCCGATCTTTCGGACGAGTATTCTGTTATATACGGTCATCATATGGACTACGGCAAAATGTTTGGTGCCCTTGATGAATTTTTAAACAGTTCGTACCTTTGCTCACATACAAAAGGTACGTTAATGGTCGGCAGAAAAGCCGAAAAAGTATATGATTTAGAGGTATTCGCTTCAATGAGGGCGAGTGCCGGAGAAAAAACAGTATTTGATATGCAGAATGACAAGATACGTCAGTATATCCACGATAATGCCGAGGTGCTGACAGCGGAGAGCGATTCGAGGATACTTGCGCTGTCAACTTGCACCGATGCAAATTCACTGACCAGGATAGTCGTGTTCTGCTATATCAAAGAATAAGAAACTTTATATAAAGGAGGGCAGGAATATGAACATTATGCGGAAAACTGTTTCAGCAGCTGTTATTTGCCTGCTCTCTTTTATTACTCCTGTTTGCGGAGCTTTGCGTGCAAATGCCTATGAAATGATAAATGCTGAAATACCTGTAAAATGTATTCGTACAGCTGCTGATGATACATCGGACTATGTGATAAAAATTGAAGCCGAAAATGAAGATTCCCCGATGCCTGTTTCTGATACGCTGACGCTCTCTGAGACGGACACGGGAAATTTTGAGATAAATGTTACCGAGCCGGGAACATTTTATTATAAGATATACGAACTTCAGGGAAGTGACAAAAATAAAGAATACGACAATGGTATATATGATATCACTTTGTTTGTTGAGCACGATGAAAAAAATGAGCTGACATATTCAGTTGTTGCTTCACAGGCAGACAATGGTGCAAAAACCGATAAGATCGTATTTAAGGATTACGTATTGTCTGCGGAGCTCACCAGAACTACAGCGGTATCTGTTACTACAGTAACTTCGACGACTACGGCGGTCAATACTACCGCTGCACTTACAACAAGTATTCGTGATGAAGAAAAAACTATCACGGAATTCATCGGCAGCGTTCTGACAGGAGACAGCTTTCCTGCTCATACACTCAGAACTGCCATAATAATTTTATTATTGACAGCAATTTCTGCATTCCTTTTCAAGCGAGATCAGAGTGAGGAGGAAGATAAGAATGAAAAATAAATTGAGGGAACGTCTGGCAAGTACAGCTTTTGCGTTTGTTATGTTGTTCTCCTCTGTGTGCAATACCATTACATTTCCTGTAAAAGCTGTGTCTGAAGAGCAGACCGGTGCAGTAGATGCTGACGAGATCAGCGATGAATTGAGCTACCAGAGCTTTGAGCTATATCCTAACGGAGAAGATTCTGAGCAGGTCATAACCCTTGACGGCATGATGCCTGAGGGAGCAGAAGCAGAAGCGATTGATGTTTCTGAGGAATACTCCGGACTTGTCGCATATGATATTACTATAACTGACGGAGAAAATGAATATCAGCCCGGTGAAGATAATCCCGTACTCGTTGAGATAACCGATCCTGCTATCCCTGACAGCAATAATATCGAGCTGTGGCATATCAGGGACGACGGAGAGAGAGAGCAGGTCACATTTGTGACCCTTGAAAACGCTGGCCTTAACGAAGTTTCGGTTTACGATTTACAAGGCCGTTTGGTCAGCAAGCAAAGCGTTGATGCACAGGCTGGTGAACAAGTGC
>CAMYYQ010000029.1 GCA_947303535.1 uncultured Ruminococcus sp. | reverse complement strand
ACGCAGATACAAAGGGCTTCAGATACAGAGCTACAGGCGATCCGGATAAAGAATACAAGCCAAAGGGACTTGAATATGCTGCTGTTATAATAGAAGACGGCGAGACAGCAGTTCCTAATGCGGTCATTACCATCAAGAAGGTAAAGGTAGACGGAAAAGATGTTGAGCTCAAGAAGAAAAGCTTTACATATACCGATGCAGGCAAGCTTCGCTCAAATATTTTCAATGAATGGATAAGCGATGACGGACTTCCTGATGATTCAAGATGTGACAAGGGCTCACTTTTCAATAATTTTGACAACGCTTCACCTTCCGATATCAACGACGGAAGCTTTTCCGCTCAGCTTGTAGACACAAGTGCATTTGATGAATGACTAAAGTTGAAGTGGAATTCAGCGTTTCAGGACTTGACAAATAACACATGATTTCCCGAAATCCTCACGGTTTACCCGTGAGGATTTTTTCTTTCAATCAGTTTTCTGTCACAGAATGTACATATCGGGGCGATATAATACAAACCACTCAGTTCCTCAAAAGCTGAGACATTATAAGACAGCTTCTATTTTTCATATAAACCACCCTAAAGGGAAAGCACTCGGAAACGGGTGCTTTTTCTGTAAAGCAATATTGACAAATTATATATAGTGTGGTATAATGAAATTACAGCAAAATCACCGAAAACAACCATAAATGGAGGAAAAAACAATGGATAATAATACAATTTCTAAAATAACAGAAGATTTCCGTGAGCTTCTCAAGGAGAGAAATGTTCCTTTTGAGGTCAACGAGCAGGATCCGAATATGATGAGATTCCGTACCAAGCTCCCGAACAACGAGAGCATAACACCACTGGTATTCATTCATGTAAATGACGCGAACAGTGCTCTCTCACTTGCACTGAGCCAGATGGTACGCATCAACGAGCCGGGTATTGATGTATACAAGGTAATGAATGAGTTCAATTTAGACTCTGAGAGCTTCGGCTGCAAGATGTTCATTGACGAGCGCGGAGAGCTTATCGTTCTTGTAAATGCTATCGTTAAAGGTGAGTCACCACGCAAGCAGATAGAGGACTATCTCAACATTTCTATCCTTGCTATAGACAAGCATATCGGAAAAATTCTTGAAATAATTAAGAATAGCGAAAATAATTAACGATATATAAGCAAAAATACGAATTATTTTTCGGATAAACAAAATTTAATATTACGTTTTGTATTATTTTTATTGTACAAAACGTAGAATTTTGTTGTGAAATTCGACAATTTGCACCAAAACCTCTTTAAATTTATATTTACTTGTGCTAAACTATAATAAAGAGAGATAGTTATGGTTTATTAGCATGAAAAAATTATTTATGGAGGTGTTGGTATGAGAAAGATCAGAAATATTTCGCTGAAAGCGATCGCAGCTTTTTTATCCGTCATAATGACTTTCGGTTTTATGGCTTATCGTCCTCAGGTAACTCATGCCACAGAGGACAAAGACCTTAAAGCAATGGCAGACGAGATAGTTGTTCTTGTTAATGAAGCAAGACAAGCTGAGGGCTTAAAGCCTCTGAGAGCTGTTCCTTATCTTAATGATAAGGCTCGTGAACGTGCAAGAGAGCTTATATTTGATTTCAGCCATTATCGTCCCGGAAGAAGAGTGTTCTATCTTTCCGATGAAAGAGAATTCGAGCTTGATAATGTCAGCGAAGAGAAAGCCGATGAGTTAGCTGCTCGCCTTGATGAAAAATGGTGCTTTGCAACATGGAGCGAGGACAAGAAAACTTTCAGAGTCGATGCGAAGAAAATGGACGATGTTGAAGGTATTCTTATAGCTGAGGGTATAGGCTTCTCTGCAAGGGAAACACTGTACGGTCTTGAGGACAAGATCGCGGAAAAAAACTTTTCTGCAACATGGAGCGAGGATAAGAAATCATTCAGCGTTGATAAGAAATACGAAGAAGCTGTGACCAAGCTGTTGAAAAACGAAGGCGTAAAATACAGCATGGGCGACCTGTTCATCACTATAATCGATGCGGGACTCATTCCGTTTTCGAGAGCAGGCGAGAATACAGCAGGCGGTTCTGATAATGCAAAAGCAACATTCAATCAGTGGAAGGGTTCACCTGTACACTGGCACGCAATTATGAATCCCGACTATACACATATCGGTGTTGGCTGTGCATATGAGAAAGACAGTACTTTCAGATATTACTGGGATCAGATATTCATAACTACCGATAAGACACTTGACGGTCAGTATATCCCCGAAAGCACAGAGACAGTTCCTGTAGGTTCAGGAGATATCAATGGTGACAGCGAGATAAATTCCTTTGATCTTATTACTATCAATAAGTATCTGGCAAAGGAGATCGAATTCAACGAAGCTCAGATGCAGAGTGCAGATCTTCTTCAGGACGGTATGATAACCGTATTTGATGCGGCAGTTCTCAGGAAGTATATCCTTGGTCAGTATCACACGATACCTGTCACGCTGGAAATGTTTTTAAATGGATAGATAAAGAAGAGGGAAAAATAGAAAAGTGTGTTCATGGTAAAAGCAGCTGAGAGATCAGCTGCTTTTACTTTTCTGCCGACTTGCAGAAAGCTGTAAAAAATGGTATATTATCATATGTATGAAAAACTTTTTGATCTGCTGTAACATTTCATCAGGGTGGTGCGAATGTTCATTATGAAAGGTCGATCTTACAAATAATCAAGGAGGAATGAGTATGACAAGCAATGAGCTTAAAGAAATGCTTGAGCGGTCTCCCGCAGAGTGCCACAGAGCACTTGTAAAAGAATACGGAAGATACGTTTATGCCATCGTTTTCAATAAACTCAGAAACTGCGGTACAAAGGAAGATATAGAAGAGTGTGTGAGCGATGTATTTGCATCTGTATTTATTAAATATGAATTTGATGAGGACTGTGACCGCGATATAAAGGGCTATATCGGTACAGTCGCAAAGAGGACAGCGATAGATCGTTTCAGAAGCCTTACATCAAGGATAAATCATACCGTATATTCTGATGAAGATGATATGATGGAGCTTGTCTCGGACTTCAGCGTTGACGAGCGCGTTGACCGCTCTGAACTCCGCAGAGTGCTTCTCGATAAGATAGATGAACTTGGCGAGCCTGATTCAACTATACTTATACAGAAATTCTACTACAACCGAAAATCGGCAGAGATAGCAGAGTCTATCTCAATGTCAGATGCTTCTGTCAGAACAAGATGCAGCCGAGCAATGGCAAAGCTGAAAGTCAAGCTGGTCGAAGCAGGTATAACAAGGTAAAGGGGGAGAAGCAATGAAAGATAAGAATTTATTCGATATATTCGGAAATGCAGAGGACGATTCTATGGAAAGACTTACGGATAAATGTCCCGAGATCACAGAGGAACAGCTCGATAGGATAATTGCTATGAGCGAAAAGAAATATAAGGTAAAAAAGAAAGAAATATTAAAAGAAAGAGCAGAGAAAGATAATAATATAACTATGACTGAAAACGATGTTGTAGAGGGTGTTGAGCGCGTTCGCAGACCTGTATGGCTCGCACCGCTTTGTTCAGCAGCATCAATTATCCTTGTGGCTGGCGTTGTGCTCGGAAGCCTTACTATGTTCCGCAAAGACAAAAACGGCAAGATAGATACAGGTGTTATTGAACCTGCTGTTACAGCTACAACGACACAAATATCGGGAACAACTCATATATCCACCGACAAGAACGGTTCAACTATCACAACTACAGTTACAACGACTTCGCTGTCAAAGACAACGGGTAAAGCTGACGGTACAGGTGCAGCAGGCGGCGGTGCTTCGGGCGGCAGTGCTTCTGAAAATGAGGAAATGAAGGCACTGGCAGGTCAGTGGACGCTTCAGCAGTCACAGTATGATTTTATCCCAGGCAGTATAACAAACATCGGTACTTTCGTTATAAACGAGGACGGAACATACAAATATATCAATGGAAGCGAAGATAATGAAACAGGTACGGTCAAGATAGGCGTTGAGGAATTCGGCGGCTCAAGCTTCAAGACTGTCGATTTCTATAATGGTTCAAGCTACAGATTCAATGGATATTATAGAAGCAATGAGTGGATATCTAATGGAAACGGCAATATTACCCGTCTTGTACGCGGTTCAAAGGCTGATACTTCAAAGGACGCTGAATATACCAAATACCAGAATATAGCCGGCGATCTCATTGAAAAATATTATGATACATGGTATAATATCCAGTTCAGATTCCTACAGTACAGGAACATGAATGATACAATTACCTTCAATCTCAGAGACCCTAATATAACTGACGGTGTAAGAGATGTAACATTTGCACGTATAACAGGAAAAGGTCTTGAACTTAACTCGATAGCTGATGTTGAAAATTACGCAAGAAAAGTTTGCTCTGATAGTTGGGAAGCAAAAGAGTTTAGGGATTTTATCAATAACTACGCAGAAGTAAGTGACACATACAAAAATGGCGATCATATAGAAGAAACCTCCGATAACTATAATGATCTTCTTGTGTTTAAGAACTTTATCATCTACAAGGGCAATATGTATGTGAATACATCTTCTGTACAGGCAGGCTGGCAGGGTCATGTACCGCCAAAAGCTCCTACTATCATAAAAAATATCACATCTACATCATTCAGAGCATATTATCCAAGCTTTATATCATCTGAATCATATCCAAGCTGTGATGTTGTTGATTTTATTATTGATTCAGGCAGCGGTGATTGGAGAGTAAATGAGTTTAAAACTGATGATTATTCTGTATACGGCGAAAACCTTCCTGATATAAACAGCTGATATCAAAATCCCCGACTTTAAAGTCGGGGCTTTTCCTATATAACTATATCATGTTTGTTTGGGGCATACGGCTGTTATGTTCATACAGCCTGAGGATATCTCGGCGTATATGCTGCCGCCCATGATCTCCATGAGTCTGCGGCATATGTACAATCCAAGTCCGCTGCCCTGCTGTGAGCCTGTATTCGAGCCGCGCCAGAAGCTGTCGAAAATATGCGGCAGTTCCTTATCGGGAAGAGTACAGCCCGTATTTGTAATTGTAATTAGGCGGCAGTCCTCTTCATCTGAGAAGCTGACAGAGATGCTGTTTCCGTCGCCGTATTTCATTGCGTTTTCGATAATATTCTGTAATACCTCTTCCAGTCTGTCGGCATCGCCGCGAAGCATACAGTTGCTGTATTCGGCTATACTGAAAGAAGTCCCCATTACTGACAGCTTATCGGTGTAGTACTTGTCTATCTTGTTTATTACATCTGCCAGATAGAATTCGGAGCAGTGAACATCAAAGTCCATGAAGTCGCCGCTGAGATTTGCCGAAAGCTCGGTCACTATCTTTTCAATCTCGTTTGCTTTTTCGTTGATGCTTTCAGCCGCATCGAGCTGCTTTTCGGGCGAGGAGTATATTCCCTTTGAAAGAGCCTTTGAATAGAGCTTTATTGCTGCAAGGGGAGTCTTTATATCATGTGACAGCGAGAGCAGGAATGTCTTTTCATTCTTGGCATATTCAAGGCTTTTCTGTCGTGAGTGTTCAAGCTCCTCACGAAGCATATCGAGTCCCCAGATGAATTTGCCGAAAAATCTGCTTTTGTGTTCTTTAAGCGGTATAACGAGATTTCGCTTTGATAGTTGTTCGGGCAGACTGCTGATGGCGTTGAAGGGTTTCACTATCTTTCTGCGCAGATAAATAAACAGTGCGAGGATAAGCGTGTATTCGATACGGTACAGCTTGTTGTTTATCTCCTTGATGAAGTACTCATTATCCGAGACGTAAAAGCTGTTATCGCCGCTGAATTCATAAATACCGAGTATATTGGGATAATCGTCCGCACTTACCTGATTTCCGCTGAGAAGCTCCTGTTCTATGCGGTTAGCTTCGACTTTATAAAGCGGCACGGAAGAGGTATTCTGTTTCAGCAGGATAATGTTCACTGTCAGGAAAAACGCAGCCATAAGCAGGATAAAAGCAGCTATTATCTTGTCGAAGCTTTTCATGTCAGCCCTCCCAGCGGTAGCCCTTGCCCCATACGGTCAGGAGCTTTTTAGGCTCTTTCGGGTCTTCTTCGATCTTTTGCCTCAGCCATTTGATATGCACTGTCAGTGTCTGAGGTTCGGATTCGCTGTCTGCGCCCCATATCCTGTTGAAAATGAAGTCCTTGTGCAGAGTCTGTCCCTTGTTTGCAATGAGCAGATGAAGGAGCTCGAACTCCTTTGCAGTCATATTGATCGGGACTCCGCCCTTTTCCACAGTACCCTCCGCAAGGTCAAGTGTGATATCGCCGTCCGTAAGCTTGTCGATAGCGAGTCTGCGCCTGAAAATGCCCTTTATCTTGGCAATAAGGATATCTATATCGTAAGGCTTTTCGATATAGTCGTCAGCACCGAGGAGTATGCCGTTGAGCTTGTCCTCCTTGTCTGTCCTTGCAGTAAGTATGATTATCGGAGTATTATCCTTTTCTCTTATACGTTCGCATACTGCAAAGCCGTCCATTCCCGGGAGCATTATATCAAGCAGGACAAGCCTTGCCCCGTATTTTTCAAACAGGGACAAGGCTTTTTCAGCTGAGTGAGCTGTGCTTACTGTATAATCCTCACTGCGGAGAAAGTCGCACAGCAGACCGCAAAGCTCTGCATTATCTTCAACGATAAGTATATCTACCATTTTACCAACCCATTTCCTGAAGCCAGTTATTGAGACCGCGTTCACGGTCGTGAAGTGAGAGTGCTCTGTTTATATTATACTCTCCCTTGATGTTGCCGTCAACTATGAAAAGTACTCTTGAACACTTTGCAGCCACCTTGGCATCATGAGTTACCAGCATTACGGTAGTGCCGTTATCGTTAAGCTTTGTAAGCTCGTTCATTACCTCATCGGAAGCAGTGCGGTTGAGAGCGCCTGTTGGCTCGTCAGCGAATATCATATCGGGATCGTTTATCATGCTGCGGCATATGCAGGCTCTCTGGAGCTGACCGCCCGATACCTCGTTGATATCGTTATCGCCGATCTCGCTAATGCCCAGCTTGTGCATGAGTTCCTTGCCGCGCTTTGTGATGTCCTTACGGTTTTCCTTGTTCTTTTTGGACTTTACGGCAGGCAGGATAATATTGTCGATGATAGAGAGATTTTTCATCATATACATCTGCTGGAAGATAAATCCCATATCATCAAGGCGCATTTCCGCAAGGTCGTTCTCGCTCATTGCGGCAAGGTCCTTACCGCAGAAATTTACGCTTCCTGCGGTCATTTTATCCATGCCCGACACAGTGTAGAGCAGGGTGGACTTGCCTGAACCCGATGGTCCCATGACAGCTACCATTTCCCCCTTGTCAATATGGAAGCTGACATTTCTCAGAACATTGTTCTGTCTTTTGTTTATGATGTATGTTTTGCAAAGATCCTTTACATCAAGAATAGTTGTATTCATAACTCATATCTCCTTTTTATTCAATATCGGAAGTATCCGAAGCTTTTATGGTTTTCATGTAAAGAGCTGTTATGAAAGCTCCTGCTATTGTGGAAATAATAACTATCAGCGGATATACAGCGTATATCTCTACGGGCTTGAGGTTGTAATCAACACCGTTCAATGCGCCCATTATACTGAATACGGGGTCGATGCAGAGCTTTGTCACAGGCAGGCTCAGTGCAGCGGAAATCACAGAAGCTGCAACGGCTACTATGACAAATCTAAGGGTGTGCTGAGTAATTACAGAGCGTGTATTGAAGCCCATAGCCTTCATAAGCGCGATCTCGGGCTTTTCCTTTGAGATGAGCGAACGCTCCATAAGTACGGATATCATTATGATTATTATTGCAGTTATTACGATAACAAGGAACTTTACGCTGTTTAAGGTATCCGTTACATCTTTGCCGATACAAGCACTTACAAATCCGTCGGAATCATCAACATACTTTGTGTTGAATATGCTCTTCATCTTTTCGATGCGGTTCTCTGTCTCTGCAATATCGGGGTCATCGTCAAAGTCTATCTGGAATCCCATTACGTTTTTGATCGCACTTTCGGGAACATCAGCGGTCTCGCAGAATCTTCCTGTTTCGCCCAGCTGTACCATGCTCTGGAAAAATGCTGAGACGATATATTCCTTTGTTTCACCCTCAAGAGTGATATTTACCTTGTCGCCGATACCAACGTCGACCTTGTCGGCAAGCTGTTTTGTGAGAGCTATTTCGTTTTCGTATTTCGTTGATTTTTTGC
>CAMYYQ010000028.1 GCA_947303535.1 uncultured Ruminococcus sp. | reverse complement strand
TTTTCAACGTGGCTGATGAGAATGTCACCAAGACTGCATTTGCGGTGCAGGGGGAGTCGCTGGAGTATTTCGTTTTCGGCGGCGAGACTATCGCCGATGTAATAAGCCGATATACCGCGCTTACGGGCAGACCTGCCCTGCCGCCGCCCTGGTCCTTTGGTTTGTGGCTGTCTACTTCGTTTACAACGGATTACGATGAAGAGACGGTCAACGGTTTTATAGATGAGATGCGCAGACGGGATATCCCTCTTGATGTTTTTCACTTTGACTGCTTCTGGATGAAGGAGTTTGAGTGGTGCAGCTTTGAGTGGGACAGGAGAAAATTTCCCGAGCCCGAAGCAATGCTTTCAAGGCTCAAAGCAAAGGGCTTGAAGATATGCGTGTGGATAAACCCGTACATCGGGCAGAAAGCTCCTGCTTTCAGGGAGTGCGCGGAAAAGGGCTATTTCATCAAAAACAGGGACGGCTCGGTATTCCAGTGCGATATGTGGCAGCCGGGAATGGCTCTCATAGACTTCACCAATCCCGAAGCACGGGGATGGTTCGCAGGGAAAATACGCGGACTTGCGGAAATGGGAGTCGATGCGGTAAAGACGGATTTCGGCGAGAGGATACCTACCGATGTGTGCTATTATGACGGCTCTGATCCGTTTAAGATGCATAATTTCTACGCATATTTATACAACAGGACGGTATTTGAAGCACTTGAGCAGGCTAAAGGAAATGCCTGTCTCTTTGCACGAGCTGCTACGGCAGGCTGTCAGCAGTTCCCCGTACACTGGGGCGGCGACTGCTTCTCGGACTATGAATCCATGTGGGAGACTCTCCGCGGCGGACTTTCACTGTGTATGTCGGGATTCGGCTTCTTCTCCCATGATATCGGCGGATTTGAAGCTAAAGGTACTCCCGACCTGTACAAGCGCTGGACGGCTTTCGGACTTATGTCCACACATTCACGCTATCACGGAAACAGCTCTTACCGTGTGCCGTGGCATTTTGACGAGGAGAGCTGCGATGTTTCACGTCATTTCGTAAAGCTCAAAGGCAGGCTCATGCCATATCTTTGGTCTAATGCGGTCATTACCCATAAAACTGGAGTACCCATGATGAGGGCTATGGCTGTGGACTTCACCTCAGACCGCAGTGCGCTCACTGTCGATACGCAGTATATGCTGGGTGAGTCTTTGCTTGTGGCTCCTGTTTTCAGCGAGGACGGTGAGTGCAGCTTTTACCTGCCTTTTGGCGGTATATGGACTGATATACAGA
The DNA here is from genome assembly GCA_947303535.1 of uncultured Ruminococcus sp. Next base: position 7,208 of record CAMYYQ010000028.1, on the reverse strand, counting down.
CAGGTGAGGAACTTAGGGGCGGAAGCTGGTACACAAGGAAATATGATTATTTCGGTATGCCCCTTATGGCAAAGCCCCGTTCCATAATAGTTTACGGTGATTTCAAGGAAAGTGCCGACTATGACTATATCAATAATATGCACATCGTTGTATACGGGCTCGATGAGGGCGATAAGGCTTCTGCCTGTGTTTATGACCGTGACGGAGAAAGGTCCGTAAAGATAAACGCCGAGCGTACAGTCGAAAAAGTGTATATCAGTGTTACGGGTACGGATAAGCCGTTTACGGCGGAAAGTGCGCAGGGATTTGAAATAGTGATGAACAGTTGATTTTTCCCCTTTACATTTCGTCATAATTGTGGTAAAATAATTTTCAGATACAAACGAAAGGAAGGGATACGATGACTGAATTTGACGGCACACAAGATCAGCGAGCGCAGTTCGCAGCCCTTAATCATGAAATATATAATCTTACAAAGCAGCTTGAGGCTAAGGAACGGGAGTACCTCGAGTCCACAAAGACCGATGCATACGACCCTTTCAAGAATCCTACCGAGTTCCGTTGGTACAGAGATGACTATACCGAGATACTTCCGTGGATAACGATGCCTGAATTTACTGTGTCATTCGAGCCTGCAAAGGTCGAAAAGGCGGCAATAAGACGTTTTTACAATATAGGCGGATTTACGCTGGTGTTTCAGTTTATCGGTTCAAACCTTATCGTTTACGGACTGATATTCCTGATAAAGTATATACTCGGAGCGTTGAATCCAGATGCGTCCCCGGCGGCGATATCGCACTATATGACCCAGAGCTCCATTTTCTCGGGAATAAATATGCTGACGTACCTTATAGCAAATGTAAGCTTTGCGTTTTTAGGACTGAAATGGGCAAAAATAAAACCGTCCTTTATGATAAAAACAAAGGATCTCGGATTCGGCGACATTGTCAAGTATTGTATGACGGGATTGTTTTTACTGATCGTCTCAACGTACGCAGCGACAGGAATAGAGGATATTTTTTCACATTACGGTCTGACCACCGAGGTAATAGATTCCGATTACGGAAAAACAGGTATGGGCTTGGCGGTAATGACTATGTACAGCTGCATTATAGCTCCTATCACTGAGGAGATATTCTTCCGCGGTGCGCTTATGAAGATTTTTTCAAAATCAAATCAGCGTTTCGGAATAATTGCTTCGGCCATGTTCTTCGGACTTGCTCACGGAAATCTTCCGCAGTTCCTGCTGGCATTCCTTCTCGGTCTGTTCCTGGGACATATCGACATGAAGCATAATTCTATCGTGCCCTCGGTAATAGTCCATATCTTTTTAAATGCTATGGTAACGATAGTTACTGAGCTTAAAGGTGATACATCGATCGTTGTCGGAATTACGCTTCTTATGTATGCAGGCGCTATAGCGGGACTTGCACTGCTGATACTGCTGAGAAAGGAATGTAAATTCCCTGTATCAACACCTGCGCAGACAAGGAGAGGTATTGCGATAGCAAAGACTTCAGTTGGATTTGTCGTTGCATTTCTGCTGAATGTTGCATATCTTGTATTCCTTATTGCAGTTACTTAAAATCAAAATAACAGAAATAAGCCCCGAGGCACTGCCTCGGGGCTGAACTTTTATACAAGCGTCGCATTTGATAATGATCAAATCAGGGAAGTATTATCTAAGCCATTAGCCCTTAGCCGTTGGCTATTAGCCAATGTGTCGCCTTCGGCGAATAATTTAAATAATGTGAGCGTAAGCGAACACTTTCGGCTAAGGGCTCATGCCTAACGGCTAATGGCTGTATTACAAAGTTTTACTCTATTTCAATTTACAGTATGCTTTTTATTGTTTATTCTCGGGAGCTGTTTCGGCTTGCGGAGCAGTGCGCGATCTCCTGTTTAATATATATGCAGAGAACGCAGTAAATACAAGCAGCACGATAGTAGTGCATATGCTTCCCTCTATGCCGAAATTACCGCCTGTAAGAAAAGCCTTATCAGACAGCGGAGTTGTTTTTAATATAGACTCGGTCTTGTGCATACCGCTTACGCTGATGCCGAAGATATTGCCCTGTGCGAAGTTCCATACGGAATGTATAGCGCATACGCCCCAGATATTATCGAAGAGTATCATGTAAATGGCGGCAAATACGCCGAAAAGTACAAGATTAAAAAATGCTAAGGGTCCGAATCCGGGGTTCAAGGCGTGTGCAAGTCCGAATATTACAGAGCTTATTCCCACGGCTATAGCTGTATGATATCCGCCTCCGCCTATGGAGTTCATAAGGTATCCGCGGAAGATGAATTCCTCGCTCATGCCCTGTACTAAAAATCCCAGCAGGAAAAGCGCGATCAGCGGATAATTTACATTGCTGCATACCGAGATGCTGTTTGCACCGAAAGCAACGCTGAGAAGTGTTATTGCGCTCATCATGAAGAGACCGACAAAGAGTCCCGTGAGGTAGTGTGGGATAAGTCCTTTTTTTCTCGCTCCCATTGAGCGTACAGGTCTCATCTCAACGCATCGGCAGTAGAATATTGCACAGATAGTACCGATGACAGTTGACAAAAGGGCAGGTATCATTACTTTGGGTACTGCTGATACCTTTGTAGCCAACTTCATGGATTCCGTAAAATTGAATTTATCTTTATTTTCAAGATATCCGTTCTTTTTCATTTCCTCAAGCATAGGCTTGGTTGTTAGCATGGAAGGGATAATGGATTCAAGCAGGTATAATACCGCAAATACCACTATGAAAGTAAGCAGTATGGACAATAGCTTCTTTGAAGCGTGAGATTTTGACGCTTCGTCAAACATTTTAGGTCTGTAGTCGAACATTTTAACACCTCCATTATCCATTTTACTATAGTAAACAGCACTTGTCAAGCCGTCTCCTCATTTGACATGACCGTGCAGGAATGGTATAATAAAAGTTACTGTAAATTGAAATAGGGAAGAAAAATTTTGCAATAAAGCCATTAGCCGTTAGCTATTAGCCATTAACCGAAAGAGTTCGCTAACGCTCACATTATTTAAATAATTCGCCGAAGGCGACACATTGGCTAAAAGCTAAGGGGCAAGGGCTAACGGCTTAGTTTATGAAGATAATACTTCTCTAATTCGATCCTTATTAGGTTCAATTCAAAACAGAAAGGGGAATGCCGATGTATAAGACTATATTTTCAAACATCGGAAAGTACAAGAAACAGGCAATTCTCTCGCCTGTGACCATTATCGGAGAGGTACTCATGGAGGTGCTTATCCCTATGGTCATGGCACTGATAATCGACAACGGTGTCAAAAAGGGGGATATAGGTTATGTTGCAAAAATGGGCGGACTCATGGTCGTGATGTCTGTCTGTTCGCTTTTCTTCGGCGCACTTGCGGCAAGATTCAGCGCAGTAGCGGCTATGGGCTTTGCGAAAAATCTCAGGAGCACACTTTTCCGAAAGGTGCAGGACTTTTCATTTGCAAACGTGGATAAGTTCTCAACAGCTTCGCTGACAACACGGACGTTACGAATATACAGAATGCGTTTATGATGTTCATTCGTATGGCATTTCGTTCACCTATAATGCTCATATGTGCTACCTGTATGGCTGTAAGGCAGAATGCAAGGCTTTCACTGGTATTTCTTTTCGCCATACCTGTACTGGCTTTTGCAGTGTTCTTTATTATCTCAAAGGCGCATCCTCGCTTCGGAAAGATGCTGAAAAAGTATGACGGCATGAACGGAAAGATACAGGAAAACCTTATCGGTATCCGCGTAGTAAAGGCTTTTGCCCGTGAGGAATACGAGAAGAAGAGCTTCGAGGAGAATACCGACAGTGTGCGCCGTGCGCAGTTTGCTGCGGAAAAGCTGGTAATACTCAATATGCCTATCATGCAGCTTGTAATGTACGCAAGCATAACGGCTATACTCTACTTCGGCGGACACATGGCAGTTGACGGAAAGATCGGTACAGGCGAGCTTTCAAGCTTCATAATGTATGTGGGACAGATACTCCTTTCACTTATGATGATATCCATGCTCTTTATTACATTCGTTATCTCAAGAGCATCGCTCCAGCGTATATATGAGGTGCTTGCGGAAGAGCCTTCCATAAAGGACTCGGAAAATTCAGAGGTATCAGCACAGTACGGATCGATACGCTTTGAGGGCGTAAGCTTCAGCTATTATGATGATATGGACAATCTTGCCCTTGAAAATATAGACCTTGATATAAAATCAGGTGAAACTATCGGCATCATCGGCGGTACAGGCTCGTCAAAGACCTCGCTGGTACAGCTTATCCCACGTCTTTACGACACAACAAAGGGAAAAGTCATTGTAGGCGGTCACGATGTAAAGGATTACGCACTTGAAACACTGAGAAATCAGGTGGCTATGGTGCTTCAGAAGAACGTTCTCTTCTCGGGCACTATCAAAAACAATCTCCGCTGGGGCAATGAGAATGCCACTGATGAGGAAATAATCGAAGCCTGCAAATCAGCCTGCGCCCATGATTTTATAATGGGCTTCCCCGACGGTTACGACACCGATCTGGGACAGGGCGGTGTAAACGTTTCGGGCGGTCAGAAGCAGAGGCTGTGTATTTCCCGTGCGCTTCTGAAAAAGCCCAAGATAATCATTCTTGACGACTCAACAAGTGCTGTCGATACAGCTACTGACAGCAGTATCCGCAAGGCTTTCAGCGAAAAGCTTGCAGATACTACGACTATCATAATAGCTCAGCGTATTTCCTCAGTCATGGACGCTGACCGCATCATCGTCATGGACGGCGGCAGGATAACCGATATCGGTACTCACGATGAGCTTATGCAGTCAAGTGAGATATACCGCGAGGTATATGACTCACAGCAGAAAGGAGCTGATGAATAATGCCTCCTATGAAAGAAATGAAGCCAATGGCTAAGCCCGAAAACACATTTGCTGCATTGAAGCGCATTTTCAGCTATATGCACGGCTTCCGCATACAGTTCGTACTTGTAGTTGTGGGCATCTTTTTCAGTGCCTTTGCAGGAATAGCAGGTAACTACCTGTTAAAGCCTATCATTGATAACCTTGAGGACGCATTCAAAACAGGGCACTGGAAGTACGGAAAATTCATCGGCTTACTGACGGTCATGGCTGTGATATATGCTGTGGGTGCGTTATCATCGCTGTTTTTCCAGCGTGTGATGATGAAGATATCAACAACTACTCTCATGCGCATCAGAAACGACCTTTTCTGCAAAATGGAGATGCTGCCCATACGCTTCTTTGACAAGCATACTCACGGCGAGCTCATGAGCCTTTACACAAACGATACTGACGCTATCCGCGAGATGCTCAGCAACAGTATCGCTCAGTTCATCAGCTCAGCAATAACTATCGTGGGCGTGTTTGCGGCAATGCTCATATATAGCTGGAGACTTACAATACTTGTGGTGGCTGTGCTGTTCGTGATAGTCAAGGTCATAGGCTTTGTAGGCTCACGAAGCGGCAAGGGCTTTGCTGCACAGCAGAAAGCACTCGGAAAAGTCAACGGCTATATCGAGGAAATGATAGACGGACAGAAGGTGGTAAAGGTATTCTGCCACGAGGACAAGGCTGCCGAGGAGTTCGATGCACTCAATGAGGAGCTTTGCAAAGCAGCTACTCATGCGAATACATTTGCAAATGTCCTTATGCCTATAATGAACAACCTTTCATACATACATTACGCTATGACTGCTATTGCAGGCGGTATCATGGCTGTAAAGGGCATAGGCGGCATGACTGTAGGTACTGTAGTATCCTACTTGCAGTTCACACGTTCATTCTCACATCCAATAACACAGGTGTCCCAGCAGCTCAACTCAGTGCTCACAGCACTTGCAGGTGCAGAGCGTATATTCCGCGTAATAGATGAAGAGCCTGAGGTCGATGACGGCTATGTTACACTTGTAAATGCCGATATCGCTGCTGACGGCACTATAACCGAGACAGATAAGCGTACAGGCAGGTGGGCGTGGAAACACCCTCACAAGGCTGACGGTACAGTGACATATACGGAAGTGCGCGGAAACGTTGAGTTTGATGATGTAGTGTTCGGCTATGAGCCAAATAAGACGGTGCTCAACGGCATTTCGCTCTATGCAAAGCCGGGTCAGAAGATAGCCTTTGTAGGCTCTACGGGAGCAGGAAAGACTACCATAATCAACCTTATCAACCGCTTTTACGATGTGCCCGAGGGTAAGATACGCTACGACGGCATCAACATCAACAAGATCAAGAAGGACGACCTGCGCCGTTCACAGTCCATAGTTTTACAGGATACACACCTTTTCACAGGTACGGTCATGGAGAATATCCGCTACGGAAAGCTTGATGCCACCGATGAAGAGGTATATGCAGCTGCTAAGCTGGCAAATGCCGACAGCTTCATAAATCATCTTGAAAACGGCTATGATACTATGCTCACAGCTGACGGTGCAAATCTTTCGCAGGGACAGAGACAGCTCCTTGCTATTGCCCGTGCCGCAGTCGCAGACCCGCCTGTACTTATCCTTGATGAGGCTACAAGCTCTATCGACACACGTACAGAGGCTCTTATCGAAAAGGGTATGGACTCTCTTATGGACGGCAGAACAGTATTCGTTATCGCTCACAGACTGTCCACAGTACGCAATTCCCATGCTATAATGGTCCTCGAACACGGTAAGATAATCGAGCGAGGAAACCACAATGAGCTTATTGCTCAGCACGGTAAGTATTATCAGCTCTATACGGGAATGTTTGAGCTGTCGTAAGTTATTTTACACAATTCATTTTTTTGCCGCAGAAAAAAGTTTGTTTATTAAGCAGCTTGAACCTGCGGCATTTATTGTGTATTATATATAGTAGTGTATTTCACGCATAAAAAGTATGATTTCGGAAAGAGGACAGGATATGGATATCAGAAGAATATTCGCAGTTTGTGCTGCTGCGGCTATGATCTGCGGAGCAGCTGTTTCGTGCAACGAGAAGGTCAAGACCAGCAAGAATGTCGAGAGCAGCACGAATAAAAATACAGCTTTAGCTGACCTTTCAGACGTTCAGTTTGAGGATACGGTCACAGCAGGCACAGGCGATGCATACCTTGCCATTGCCGATAAGGATTTCAGAATGCAGTATCTCGGCGGAAGCGATGAAAACAATCAGCTCACCTTTGATGCAGGAGTAGTTCATATCGACGGCAAC
>CAMYYQ010000027.1 GCA_947303535.1 uncultured Ruminococcus sp. | reverse complement strand
GAAAGTGTTCGCTTACGCTCACATTATTTAAATTATTCGCCGAAGGCGACACATTTGCTAATAGCTAAAGGCTAAAGGCTGAGTTGCATGATAAGTGTAAATGATGATAATACTTCCCTAACTCAACCATTATTACATCTGATGGTGTGTTATATAATATTTTCCTTCATCTGTTACTGATATGATATTATCTTTTACCAACTTCTTTGTCAAACCAGAAAACGTATTCGGATTTAACAAGCCTATCTCATCAAGACCTTTCGCACTTTCTTTTGAAAATGCTCCTGCTTTTTCGAGCAATTTTACTATTCTTTTCTGTCTTAAAACTAATGCTGGTAAAATACTTGCCATAACAATTCTCCTTTAAATCAGTTTATAATGTTTTTATGCTTTAATTCTTGTTAAGATAATACTTTCCGTCCTCTGTAGCAGAGATAACGTTGTCGTACAACAGCTCAAATGTCGCTTCGGGATTGAATATACCCAGTTCATCAAAGGACTTTGCACTGTCTGCTGAATAAGCCTTTGATACTTCAAATAACTTAATGATCTTCTTTTTGCTCATTAGTAATGCTGTTACAACATTCATTATTAAAACCTCCCTTTGATCCTTATATCATGTAAGATGTGTCCGTTCTTTACTTTTCTTCAAGAATGACCTCAAGCCCCTTTTCCATTTCAGTCCTCAGACAACCGCTCCTGTACCCCATAACCATGACATACATGGCTTTTCGGAGCTTGTCAATGTCCTTGACTTCCTTGGAATAATCCGCTAACTCACGGGATACCAGAGTCTTTATATGCTCGGTATCAAATGCCCCCTCGTCCTCTGCTGTGAAGATTATCCTGCAAAGGATATTATAAAGCAGGATATCCTCTATAATATCATCTGAAGTATCTTCAACATCACCGTTTATATAACTCATAAGATTTGCAATGTCCTCCAGCTTCATAGACTTTCTGAGCATATTGATAAGGATTATTCTGATTATCTGCTTTTCGGAATACTTTTTACCCTTTGTAGCAGATACCCAGCCGCGCTTTATCCAGTTCTGGATAGTAGTGCCTTCAAGCCCTGTGAGCTTGGACAGCTGAGAAAGTGTAAGTCCTCCTGTAGCTTCAAGGACAGGTGATATCATGGAAAAAGCAGATTCACGAGCCTGCTCTGAAAATTTCATTGTTGTTCCGGGAATAAATCTGTTATTCATAGTCCTTATCTCCTCTCTGACGATGATATGATTATATCACAAGTTCACATGAACCGCAAATCTTATCTTACGATGTTTTGAGCCGTTTTTTAGGATTTTTTGTAATTTATCATTGTATTTCACTGCTTTTCAGCTTTTTTCAAACTTTTTCATGCTGAGTCATCTTTGAAGCGCACACCTCTTTTTCTCTTCATTATTATATATGTACAAACCAAGCCCGTTCTTTTCTACGTTATATAAGTCAAAAAACGATAAATCTTTTTCCCTGAACGTTGATTTGTTTAAAAAAATATGGTATAATAATATAAATCATAATCTTACGATGTAAAATTATGTTCCGAGCTATTAGTTATTAGTGCATAGTTATCAAACAATTTCCGATGACTACTCATTGATAACTGATCGCTATATTCAAGGAGGTCAATATGAAATATACTCAAGGTCAGTACATAATTGCTGACAAAACCGCAATTGCCCGTGAGATATACAGCTTCACTATCTCATGTCCCGAAGTGGCGGCTGTTGCCTGTCCGGGACAGTTCGTTCACATAAGAGCAAAGGGCTATACTCTCCGCAGACCTATTTCAATATGCGGTATCGACAAGGAAAAAGGCACTCTGCGCATAGTATTTGAAATAAGAGGAGAAGGAACTGCTGAGATAGCAAAGCTCAACAAAGGCGACCTCATAGATATGCTCGCCCCTCTCGGACACGGTTTCACTGTTGAACCTTCTTATAATAAAGTAGTACTTATCGGCGGCGGTATAGGAACTCCTCCTATGCTCCCCCTTGCAAAAGCTTACGGTGATAAAGCCGTGGCAATAAGCGGTTTCAGAAATGCTTCCGCAGTTATATTACAGGACGATTTCCGCAAAACAGGCGCAGAAGCTATCCTCTGCACCGATGACGGCTCGGCAGGTATCCACGGCTTCGTAACACAGCCCCTCAAGGAGCTTGCTGAAAAAGGCGGCATCGACGCAGTTTACGCCTGCGGACCTATGCCAATGCTCAAGGGCGTTGCTGCTATATGCAAGGAAAACGGCATCTTTTGCCAGATATCCCTTGAAGAGCGTATGGCTTGCGGTATCGGTGCGTGTCTTGGCTGTGCCTGCCGCACTGTAAGAAATGACGAGGAATACTTCGCTCATGTCTGCAAGGACGGTCCTGTATTCAATGCTGAGGAGGTGCTCTGGTAATGGCTGATCTTTCCGTAAAAGTCTGCGGCGTAGACTTTAAAAATCCAATAATCCCTGCTTCGGGCGTGTTCGGCTACGGCAGAGAATACGAGGAACTCTTCCCGCTCAATAAGCTTGGCGGTATTGCCACAAAGGGCACTACACTTCACCTGCGTACAGGTAATATAGCTCCGAGAATTGCAGAAACTCCTTCGGGTATGCTCAATTCCGTAGGTCTACAGAACCCGGGTATCGACCATTTCATCGAGACTGAGCTCCCCTACCTGCTCACAAAGGACCTTGTAGTTCTTGCGAATATAGCAGGCTCTACTCCAGATGAGTGCGCAGAGGTAGCCGCAAAGCTGGAAGATACAGATGTTCATATGATAGAGCTGAATATCTCCTGCCCCAACGTAAAGCAGGGCGGTGCGGCATTCGGTACAAGCTGCGAAATGGCAGCCGAGGTAACAAAGAGAGTCCGCGCAGTAACAAAGAAGCCTCTTGTGGTAAAGCTCTCACCGAATGTTACCAGCATAGCCGATATCGCTAAATCTGTTGAAGCCGCAGGTGCTGACGCAGTTTCACTTATAAATACTCTCCTCGGCATGAGGATAGATATAAACACAGGCAGACCCATACTTCATAATAATGTAGGCGGCATGAGCGGTCCTGCCGTATTCCCTATAGCTGTACGCATGGTATGGCAGGTAGCAAACGCTGTAAAGATACCCGTTATCGGTATGGGCGGCGTATCCTCGGGACGTGATGCTATCGAGCTTATGATGGCAGGAGCCTCCGCAGTACAGGTGGGCGCAGCTATATTCACAGACCCATATGCTCCCGTAAAGATAGTGGAAGAGATGAATGACTGGCTTGACAGCAAGGGCATCGCTTCCGTCAAGGACATAATCGGCACAGTTAAGCCGTGGTAAATCAAAATTTTGCGCAGCAAAATTTTGATTTGAGTGAGTAGAGAGTAGTAGGGGCGAACATTGTTCGCCCGCCAATAGCTCACGAATTATAAATGACCGATTGTAGGGGAGCCCGCCCTCGGGCTCCCGCCGAAATAATTATATGCCCTGCGGGAGGGCGAGGGCGCCCTCCCCTACAATGAGCTAACGGCTAATGGCTCAAATCCCAATTTAGCAAAGCTAAATTGGGATTTATCGGAGGATACAATGATAATAATGTCAGTGGATTTCGGTGATGCAAGAACAGGCATCGCAGTCTGCGGTAAAAGCGAAATGATAGCTTCTCCCGTAACTGTCATCGCCGAAAAGGACTTCACAAAATGTATAGAAAAGACCGCAGTTCTCGCAAAAGAGCAGCGGGCTGAACAGATAGTCGTGGGCTATCCTATGAATATGAACGGAACAGTCGGCGAAAGAGCTGAAAAATGCAAGCTTTTCGCCGAAGAACTGGAAAAGCTCACAGGCTGTCCCGTAAAGCTCTGGGACGAACGCTGCACTACAGTTTCTGCTCATAACGCGCTGAACGTTACGAATACACGCGGCAAAAAGCGCAAGGCTGTTGTCGATGCTGTTGCAGCAGTCCTTATCCTCGAAAGCTACCTTGGATTCAGGCGAAATTCAGGTGAAGCTACATAATAACGGATTTTATATCCTCAAGCAGATTCCCTGCGGCTTTAAGTGTTTTTCCCGCATCACGCTTTATGCTCATTTTCTTCATGGGGCGTGCATTAGAAAAAGCATAACAGGCAAATCCCACTATTGCTCCCGCAGCAGCACCTTTGGCAAGTGACATAATGTTCATTTCATTAAACTCCGTATTTTTATTATCCGCATTGCGGACAATAGTATTATCTGAAAAAACGAGTAAACTATTCTGTTTACAAAAGGAGGCTCACATGAAAAAATTACTTATCACTTTGGTCATGATAACAGGTCTATTATCAATGTACAGCTGTTCTTTCAGACAAAGCAGCCAGTCAGATAACACAGCAACAACAACACGACCAAAAGAAGAGACCACGACTGACACCGGATCAGCCGAGCCTACGACTCAGACGCAGATCAAGAAAGACCCCGATATCTTCACCTATAACTATGTTCACGGTGATGAAGGGTATTTCAACCTTTTAAGCGAAACGCCTGAATTCAAGACTAAATCATACGAAAAAGCTGCTTGCTGGGCTTATGCTGCCGCTTCTTCAATGGAGACAAGCTATGCCGTCAGAACAGGCAGCAGCATTTCGATCGATCCCAATAGTATAATCAATACTGTATGGGACACAAACAAGTCAGACGGATTTATCAAAAAAGTCGATGTTCCCAACTCAGAGATGGGCGGCAACGCCAGAATAGTAACAGAAACTATGTCACGAGGCTTTGACGGTCTAACTCTTGAAAGTGCTGTTATCCTTACGGATAAGGGCAGAGATGCATTGAAGGAAGCTCTCCGCTCAAGAGGCGGTGTTTACGCAAATATCCCTGAAAGCTCCGAAAGGAAAGAGTGGTTCGGCGATTATATCACCATGAACAATCCGAGAGGCGGTACTCCCGACCACGCTGTGACCATTATCGGCTGGGACGACAACTTCCCGAAGAACTACTTCACCGAAACAGCTTCTCAGGACGGTGCATGGATAGCTTATAACAGCACCGAAGGTCTGCTTGGTTCATATTATTATATTTCATATGATACTCCGCTGAATGATATCGTAAGCTTCAGAGCTACCGATAAGTATTCAAGCATTCTCTGCCATGACGTAGGAAATGAGAATGACAGATACATAAAACGCGGCGATGAAACCACTGTTGCAAATGTTTTCCACAGTGCAGGAAAGCTTGCCGCTGTGGGAACATACAACAACTTTGATGAGGAGCAGAGCATAAAGATCGAGATATACGACAGCAGCTTCAAGACACTGATGTATTCTCAGGACGCTACTCTCAACTATCACGGCTATCAGACTGTAGATCTGGATAATCCTGTAAATGTTGCGGATTACGCTATCGTAATAACCTATACAAAGGGCGCACCTGTTGAGGGCGAGACCATAAACTATGATACATATGACTACATTACTTCCTGCGGCAGCGGACAGTCCTATGTATTCTTAGGCGACTGGAAAAACAAGGCTTCTATCTTCCACGCTGTAGAAGTACCGGAAGGTGAAGAGGAAGCTCCTGCTGTAGATCATACCTACGATTATATCAAAGACCTTAAAGATATGAACGACGGCAACATCAAGGAAGCCCTCGGCATAGACTTTACGCCGAATAACTGCTGTATAAAGGCACTTTACTCTTATTAATATATTTCAGAGGAGACCTATGCAAAACCTTAATATAGTCCTTGTAGAACCCCAGATACCGCAGAATACGGGAAATATCTCCCGAACCTGCGCCGTTACGGGAGCAAGACTGCACCTGGTCCGTCCCCTCGGCTTCGAGGTAAGCGACAAACACCTGAAACGTGCAGGGCTTGACTACTGGGACAAGCTTGATATCACATATTATGACAGCTTAGCGGATTTTTTCGAGAAGAATAAGGACGGTCACTTCTTCTACTTCACTACAAAGGGACTTCACGTCCACAGTGATGCAGAATACCCTGACAATGCCTATCTTGTTTTCGGACGTGAGGACAAAGGGCTCCCCGAGGAGCTTCTTCACGATAATCCCGACAGCTGTGTAAGGATACCTATGCGCAATGAGCTGCGCAGTCTCAATCTCTCAAACTCAGTGGCAATAGCTGTGTATGAGGTACTGAGGCAATGGGATTATCCCGACCTTTCCCGTGAGGGAAAACTGACAAAATACCAATGGTAAAGGAGATACAAATAATGTCAAAGATCGCATTACTTACAGATTCATGCTGCGACCTTCCAAAGGAAATAATTGATGAGCTGGGGATCAAGGTAATTCCCTTCACCCTTACTTTAGGCGGTGAAAGCTTCAGAGAGATATACGACAAGTCTACAAAAGAAGTCTATGAGCTTATGGAGAATACCGATGAGATACCTAAGCACTCCCAGATATCTCCCATTACATTTGAAGAGACATACAAGGAGCTTTTTGAACAGGGATATACTGATATTATCAGCGTTTCCATAAACTCTCAGGGCTCAGGTACTTACAACAACTCTATCATCGGTAAAAATGACTTCTTCGAGAACAATCCCGATGCACAGGGCAAGCTCAAAATCTTCAACATCGACTCAAAGTGCTATACTCTTTACTATGGCTATCCTGTAATGGAAGCTGCCAAGAAGATACGCCGCGGTGCAGAGGTGGAAGAGATAATCGCTTATCTTGAGGACTGGTTCAATGTAAGCGGCATCTATGCAGTGCCTTACACCCTTAAATACGCAAAGAAGTCAGGACGTATCTCTGCTGCAAAGGCTTTTGCAGGCGAACTTCTCGGACTAAAGCCTGTTATACTCTTTGCTGACGGCACTACAACTACCGTTGACAAGATAAGGGGCGAAAAGAATATCGTTCCAAAGCTGGCTGAGATAGTGGAGAAGAATATGACTCCTCAGACACCATACATCATGGTACACGGCAAGGACGATACACTGGCAAAGGAAGTCGAGAAAGAGATCGCTAAAAAGACAGGCAAGAAGGCTGAGATGTTCGGCAATATCGGCGCAGTCGTTTCAGCAAATATCGGTCCCGAGCTTGTGGCTGTAGTCGTAAGAAGAAAGAACAAGTAATATTATTCAGAAAAGGCAGAGCATTTGCTCCGTCTTTTTTGATTGTCTGAATTTGGCTATATTACGTAATGTAAAAGACTTTTTACATCGCTTTTCGCCCGTTTGCAAACGTGTTTTTTCAATTTTTTCGCACTTGTAAAAACAGATTGGTAGCAATTTTTTCAACGGACTGATATACTGGTATCAGTCAAGCGAAAAGTTCCGAAGGAGGAAAAAATGGAAATCGGAAATCAGATCAAAAAGAACAGAAACAAATTAAAATGGTCACAGGAGATGCTGGCTGAGAAAGCATATGTCAGCCGTCAGACTATTTCAAACTGGGAAAACGGAAAAAGCTATCCCGATATCCACAGTCTCCTCATTCTCGGAAACCTTTTCAATATATCTCTTGACGAATTAGTAAAAGGAGATGTTGAAACTATGAAAAACGAGATCAACAAAAGTGAAGTAAAAAAATTCAATTCAATGGCATGGCTGTTTGCAGTATTGCTGATACTTATGATAGTAACACCGCTTCCGCTGGTAAAGTATCTGGGCTGGGCAGGCGGAGTCATATGGGCAGTTATCGCCGCATTGGCTATATTTACAGCAGTCAAGGTCGAGAAAATAAAGAAAGCCAACAATATCCAGACATACAAGGAAATTGCCGCTTTCATGGAAGGCAAGCCCCTTGACGAGATATCAGCAGACCGCGTAAAAAATGCCAACAGAACTGCCATAAAGCTAATGTACGGCGTTGTTTCCGCATTGATAACACTTACAGTATGCGCTGTCATCGGATATTTTATATTCTAATAAAAAATAACGGCTCCTGTGTAAATTAACAGGAGCCGAAGCTTTTTTGTTCAATATTATAGATCAGAAATTCTTTGAAGCATAGTCTACCCATCTGCTGTCCTTTGAAAGAGCGCCACCCTTGAGGAAAACAGCCTTTGCACTGCTGTCGTTTTTAAGGAAAGCGTCAAACCACTTAACAGCAAATTCAGCGAAAATTGCAGGTGCATGAGCATCGCCCGGGTCTAAGTGTCTGCCGCCCTTTATACTTGCATATACAGCTGGTGCATTGCAGGCATTATAGGAAGCCTTGACCCATGAAGAATTAACTATTATATCATTTGTACTTGTTACAAAGAAAGTCGGAACACTAAGTCTGCTTGCCTGAAGCTTAGTCTGACAACCCTGTATATCAAATACACAGTCTATCTTTGAATTGCGTACAGAAGAGTTTACTGCACTCTGTCCGCCCTGAGAATGTCCGGCAGAGCCGATATGCTCAGCGTCTACCTTGTTATAGAAAATGCTGCCTGACTTTTTACCCTCACTGATGATATAGTCAACAGATACAGACTCTGATATTCCTGTTCCGCAGAAACGATCATTAGTTGCTACAACGATATAGCCCTTTGATGAGATCTGGCTGAGGATCTCCTCATATACGGAAGATGTAACAAATGTACCGTTTCCCCATACAACTACAGGATATTTCTTATTAGATGAAGTCATTTCCTTAGGGAAAAATATAGTTCTCTCATAGAGTAAGTCTTTACGCTTTACAGAGCAAACTGTACCGTCTAAATATGTCTGATAATTTGGTGCTGCTGCAGCATCAGCAACGCACTGGTTTGATGCGAAAGCAGGTGTTAAGATAAGTGCTGCTGCCATGATAGATACGATTTTTCTTTTCATTTTA
>CAMYYQ010000026.1 GCA_947303535.1 uncultured Ruminococcus sp. | reverse complement strand
CATGCACCTGTACCGGGAAGTGGTATGCCAACAAAGAGAAGCAGTGCCCAGAATAAACCCTTTCCTGCTTTTTCATTGAGCTTTTCGCCGCCCTTGTGTCCTTTTTCAAGGCACCATGTGAAGAACTTGCCGATACCGGGCTTGTCCTTGCCCCATTCAAGTATTTTTCTTGCAAAGAGGTAAATAAACGGCACAGGGATCATATTTCCTATCATACAGATGATTACTGCGTGATACCACTTGACTCCCATGCTGACACCCACAGGGATACCGCCTCTGAGCTCAAAAATCGGCACCATTGACAGAAGAAATGTAAAAATAAACTTTTTCATATCAGAACTCACTTTCTCTAAAAATCACATACAGCTTATATTATCTCATATATTTCGGAAATAGTCAAGTATTTTCCAAAGATTTTTTCAAAGCTGTTGACTATCTCTGCACTTTACGATATAATAAGTAATTGTAATAATGATCGAATCAGGAAAGTGTTATCAAAAAACTAAGCCTTTAGCCTTTTGCCCTTAGCTTTTAGCCAATGTGTCGCCTTCGGCGAATAATTTTAATAATGTGAGCGTAAGCGAACACTTTCGGCTAATGCCTAATGGCTAACGGCTAAATACTAAATGCTAAAGCCTAAGGGCTAAACATTTTCCATATCTTAATTTACAGTAAAGCCGTATGCAGTCACCTGACGGCTCATAATACAATAAGGATTGATATAATGAATAAAAGAAATATGGCAGCACTTGCTGCTTCAATAGCAATGTCATTCTCATTTGCTTCCTGTTCATCTTCTTCCGTAGGACAGGCAAATATAAGCGACACCACCACTGCCGAGACCACCTCGGCTACAGAAGCTTCTTCCGCTGAAACCACCACATCTGCTGAAAAGGCTACAGAGTCAACACCTGCGGCTGCTGCCGTAAAGGGAAATATCTACGACTGCAAGGGCAATCTCCTTGCTTCTACGGCTGAGGACGGCAAACGCCGAATCTATGCCGATGCTTATGCAGTATCCTTTGCAAATATCCTTACTACTATGTCCGACGGATATGATACAGCCTTTGAGGATATTCTCACAACTCCTGCTGACGGAAATACAGGAAAATCCATACAGCTCACCCTTGACGGCGATATCCAGAATCAGATATACAGCTACATGGAGAACAACAACATAGTCGGTGCGGCAGTAGTCCTCCGTACAGACGGCTCTATAATGGCGCAGGTGAACTACCCGTCATACGACCCGCGTACCATTGACGACCAGAAATACGATGAGGAGCTTGCGTGGGGCGAAAACGGCAACAAGGCGTTCTCCAACTACGAGCCGGGTTCATGCTTCAAGATAATGTCCGAGGTCATCTCAGACAAGCACGGAGTATATTCCCTGCATGATGACGGCACATGGGATTTCGGCAACGACCACCCTATCGTAAACTGGGATCACGAGACAAACAAGGCAAGCTATCCTATGGAGCGTTCACTCAGCTCCGCATTTATAAATTCCAGCAATATCTTCTTTGCAAAGGCTTTTGATACTATCGGCGAAGAAGCTGTACTCAGCGATCTTCAGACTATTTTCCACTTCGGCAAAGATGACGCATACGATATACACTGCGATTTCGGCGACCTGAGCAACAATATCGAAATAGAGGACATCGACGACCTGCGCAGAAGTGCATTCGGTCAGTCAAAGGTGCTCACCTGCCCTATCTTCCTTGCCGCTCTCGGCAGAGAAGCCGTATTCGGCGATATGGTAACACCTTTCGTACTGAAAGCAACTGTTGATCCTGCTGACGGCAGAACAAAGACAGGCGACGGCTCAAAGCCATATGACGTTATCGCTTCTATCCCTGTTGAATGTCGTGACAATCTCCTCAACGGCATGAGCGGTGTTGCCTCCGATGTAGGCGTATACGCAAACGGTAACTACAGCTTCTACGCAAAGACAGGCACAGCTGAGGGCTGGAGAGGCGATTACCTCTATATTACAGGCTGTGCAAAGAACAACAACGGCACAGGCTCGGAGACATACGACAACTATGACAATTACGGCGCAACAGGTTCGTATGTGCTGGTAATGGAGGTGCAGAACCCGCAGGCTCACGGCTTTGAATTCGCATCTCAGTCCGCAGGTCTTTACAGCGGTATCCTGAACATAGTTGCAGGAAATTAAATACGCTTTTTGTAAGATATTCCCTTTTGCACTTGCAGAAGGGAATTTTTTTATATTCTTTTTTAAAACGTATTGACGAAAAGAGAAAAAAAATGTATAATAAAAAAAGAGAGATTTCCCACTGATTTAAAGTGGAAAAAGCTAATATTTACAAGGACGGTAATCATATGATTTTCAGGGGAAGATGGCTTATTCCGCTGCTTGCAGCAGCTGCGGTACTGTCGTTTCCGTCCTGTTCAGCGGAAGTAGGAAAAGTTACGATCAACCGCGACTCTGATTCAAGCTCACAGCAGGAAAACATCGGGGCACAAGCCGCTACAACAACAGAGGAAACAACAACTACCACGACTACAACAACACTGGTATACAGAGGTAATATCTACGATACTAACTATAACCTCATAACATACGGCACATACGCCGACGAAAACCAGGATCAGCGTTTTTACGGTGAAAACTGCGGTTATTCATTCAGTAACCTTATAAGTGCGGCATCGGCAGGTTTAGACGATGTTTTCGGCGACCTGCTTCGTACAAACAATCCCACACCCGTTGAGGGAAAAGCTAACGTAGGACAGTCTATCCGCCTTACTGTAGACGCAAATGTACAGAACGCACTTTCGACATATATGGCAAATATGGGCATGGCAGGCTCAATAGTAGTAATGAGAACAGACGGCTCACTGCTGGCTGAGGTATCCTATCCGAACTATGATCCCGAGTTGTTCTTCTCAGACCCGTCATACGGCGAATGTCTCATGGGCGGTACTATTGCAAACAAGGCTTTCCAGAACGCTTCTCCCGGCTCATGCTTCAAGATAATGTCAGAGGTAATTGCCGACAAGAACGGCATAACCACTCTTTACGATGACGGAACATGGGTTGACAGCGGTGCTACTATTGTAAACTGGGATCACGATACAGGCTATTATCCTGTACCTGAGAGGACTCTGACATCTGCATTCGTAAATTCAAGCAATATATTCTTCGCAAAGGCATTCGATACTATCGGTACTGATCAGGTGCTTGCAGACCTTAACGATATATTCCATTTCTGCGACCCTATCCAGTGCGATTTCGGACCTATCGAGAACAATATCGAGATATACTGCCTCGATGATCTGCGCAGAAGCGCATTCGGACAGGCATATGTCCAAACCTGCCCCATATACCTTGCAGCTCTCGGCAGAGAAGCTGTATTCGGCGATATGGTAAAGCCCTTTGTGCTACAGCAGGTGGTGGACACCAATGACCCGTACACTCAGACAGTCAAGGGAAGCACTCCATACGAAGTCATCGGAAGTATACCAGAGAACTGCCGCGGCAATCTCCTTGAGGGTATGCGCGGAGTTGCAGGAAATCTCGGACTTTATGTCCCCGAGAATTACGAATTCTTCGCCAAAACAGGTACTGCCGAAACAGGCGCAGGAGATTATCTCTACATAACAGGCTGCCTGAAAAACGTTGCTGACCGTACAGGCGAAAAAATTACTTATTCAAACTATGATGAATACAAGGCAAGCGGTTCATACATAATCGTTATGCAGCTCCAGAATCCTTCGGCATTCGGATTTGATTTTGCAAGCCAGACAGGCTACCTGTATCAGGGCATAATCGACACCGTACTTGCTTACTGATAATTAAGTCTCCATGTACAACTGGGAGTCACTCAACGTCTAACTATAGGGACGCCTTCTCTTGCAAGGCGTCCCTTACTTTTATGCTGAATTTATTGGGCTGTCGATGACGCAAGCCTCTACAGCGGAACGATTATGGTGCAACTGAACTATTGTTAAAAGTTCATACCCCCCCGTTAAAAGATAATTATTTCTTTAAATAGTGAGAGCACTGGTATTTTCAAACGTCTAATAAGTGAAAGGCTAAAATGTGCAGTTTCAGCTGCCTGTCATTTTTAAGAGGAGGTCTTACTATGAAAAAACGTAGATTATTATCGTTTATCTCTGCGCTGACACTGGGTCTCACCTCATTGTCATTTGCTCCTGCATATGCTGTTGCGGAGGACAAAGCCGCAGTTTCGGCATCATCGGCATCGGACAACAAGTTTGACGCTGAAAAATTCTATGTAGTTGTAGGCACTTACGAAAACAAGTACACACAGCTAAAATATGTATACCCTTATTCAAACACCGAATATACAGGCGACAAGGTAGTATGGGAAAATGCGCCTGCCGATCTTTCATACGGAGATGTACTCGTATCTGAGGGTAACGAAAAGAAGACACTGGTTTATTCTGCGCCTAATAATCCTGCCTATGCAATGGCAAGCTACTATAAGCTCGATGACTCGGCAGTTCTGAACAAGGTCGGAAACTGCGCTGATCTTATGGACTCAAAGGAACTGACAGTAACCAGCGCAATGTATGACGGTTCGGGACACTGGAGCATTCATCTCAACGACGCAGACGGACAAGAGTATTATTACGGTTACAATTTTTACGCCTCGACCTTAGGTGTTGATCTCGGAAACAGCAAGACAGGCGATAAGTATCAGTTCGCATTCAATGACGGAAAGCTTGTAGTTCCGCTGTCAAAGAAAAATGATGCTGAAGCTTCTGCATCTGAGAATGATAAAACCCAGAGCAATTCATATTGGATATTCTACAAGGATATCGACACAACGGAAATAGACGCAAGATCACACGGCAATTACGATTTAAGGCTTGAGCTCATCAAGGCTGCATATAGCGAAGCATCAGCAAAGATACTCAAAGAGCTTGGTGTAGAAAAGAACTCCGATGTATTCTGCTCAAGCTTTACTAATACGATAGTATGTCCGCTTACCGATGAGCAGTATGCAATAGCTGAGAAGTCCGCAAACATACAGCAGATAACAGTTTTCAGCGACTTTTCTCTCGAACCTCAGACAGAACTTACCGATAAGAACAGCCTTATCGAATTCTTTACCACAAACAGTGAAGGCAAGCCGCTCTTGGGCGATGATGTAAAGATCGACGCTGTACTTAACAGCGGCAAAAACAACGACACCGATTATCTTATCATATACGGACTTTCCGATAAGCAGGAGATATCTCCGATAGTAAAAAAGCTGAATACAGACAGCCGTTTTTCATGGGATACACCTATCGACATTTACAGCGGCGGTATATTCTATACTGCAAGTACGAAACTGCCCGTAAAAAATAATGTTCAGCTCATAGTATTTGTCGATGATACTCTCCCCGGATTTACAGGCTACGACATTGCAAGATATTCCGAGGAAGTGGGCTTCAACGCTGAGCCGTATATAATAAGCCTCGGCGATACAAACGGCGACTGCAAAATAGATGCAATAGACGCTTCAAATATCCTCGCGGCTTATGCAAAAGTCCAGACATCAAACGATCATTCACTCAGCGCAGCCGAGATAAAGAAAATGGACGTTGACGGCAGCGGTACAGTCGATGCAGTAGACGCTTCCCACATTCTTGCGTACTACACCAGCGTTTCTACAGGCGGCAGCGGTATGCTCAAAGACTTCATAAAAAAGCCATGAGCCCTTAGCCGAAAGTGTTCACTTACGCTCACAGTATTTAAATTATTCGCCGAAGGCGACACATTGGCTAATAGCTAACGGCTATGATCCAATCCTCCCCCTCAGAGCTTACTGCTTTGAGGGGAATATTATTGCCGCCATGTAAAAAAAGCTCTTTTTTTCTTTACAAACAGTCCGAAACGTAGTATAATAAGAAAGTAATATCTTAATTCAACGGAGGAATTCATTATGTATATAACTTGTCTTGACCTTGAAGGCGTACTCGTTCCCGAGATATGGATCGCTTTTGCAGAAGCAAGCGGTATCCCCGAACTCAAAAAGACTACCCGTGACGAGCCCGATTACGATAAGCTCATGAAATGGCGTATCGGCGTTCTCAAGGAGCACGGTCTCGGACTCAAGGAAATTCAGGACACTATCGCTAAGATTGACCCAATGCCGGGTGCAAGGGAGTTCCTCGACTCTCTCCGCGAGCTCGGTCAGGTAATAATCATCAGCGATACTTTCACACAGTTTGCTGCACCTCTTATGAAGAAGCTGGGATACCCAACCATTTTCTGCAACAGCCTTGAAGTTGCTGACAACGGCGAGATAACAGGCTTCAAGATGCGCTGCGAGAAATCAAAGCTCACAACAGTAAAGGCTCTTCAGTCCATTGGATATGACACTATCGCAAGCGGTGACAGCTACAACGACCTCGGTATGATAGAGGCAAGCAAGGCAGGCTTCCTGTTCAGAAGCACTGAACAGATAAAGAAGGATCACCCCGAGCTTCCTGCTTTCGAGACATACGACGAGCTTCTTGACGCTATCAAGAAGGTAATGGCTGACTAATAACACAAAAGGGCGGCAATTGCCGCCCATAAAACTAAGCTTCTGAATTATTATGGAGGTATTAAAATGAGCTACAGCTTTAATGCAGAAAAAGTGACCAATGATGTAGTACAGTGGGTACGCGACCTGTTTGAAAAGACAGCTACTCCTCAGACCAATGCCGTTATCGGCATATCAGGCGGCAAGGACAGCTCCGTTGCAGCCGCTGTCTGTGCAAAGGCTCTCGGCAAGGACAGAGTTATCGGAGTCCTAATGCCGCAGGGTGAACAGGCTGATATCGCATACAGCCGTCTGCTGGTAGACACTCTCGGGATAAAGAGCTATACTATCAATATCGGTGATACTGTAAGCACATTCATGTCAGAACTCAAAAAGCACGTTGAGCCTTCAAATCAGGCTATAGTAAATACTCCCGCACGTATCAGAATGACTACTCTGTATGCAGTTGCTGCCTGTCACAACGGCAGAGTTGTAAATACCTGCAATATGTCTGAGGACTGGGTAGGCTATTCGACTAAATTCGGCGATGCAGCAGGAGACTTCTCTCCGCTTTCAGACCTGACAGTTACCGAGGTATTACAGGTGGGCGAAGTCCTCGGACTTCCCGATGAACTGGTTCACAAAGTACCTATCGACGGTCTCTGCGGAAAGACAGACGAGGAGAACTTAGGCTTCACATACGCTATGCTTGACAGATATATCCGCGGACTTGACGACCTCAGTTCAGAGCCTGCCATAAAGGAAAAGATAGACAGACTCCACAGAGCGAATCTGCACAAGCTCCAGCTCATGCCGAAATTTGAATACAAAGCATAATTAGCATACAAATATAGCCATAGTATTTCCGATCTGGAGATACTATGGCTTTTTTAGTCTATAGTTATTAGTGCATAGTGATTAGAATTGTAGGGGCGAACAGTGTTCGCCCGAGCCTAACAGTAAAGTAACATTAGCACACTGTAGGGGCGAACAGTGTTCGCCCAAGCCTTACAATACAAAAAACAAGAAACCATGTGTAGGGGCTGCCTGCGGCAGTCCGCAAGTGAGTAGTGAGTAGTAGGGGTGAGTGACCCTCGCCTTTGTTCCCGTAACTGTTATGTATGCCGCCACTATAATTACACATTGACGGGACGCCGAGGGCGGTGTCCCCTACACATGGCTATTCATCATTCATGGGGTATTGGTGAGCGAATATTATCCACCCGTATACAAATAGTTCCGTAAGCGATGTACAAGTAAGGACTTTGTTAAGAGTGAGCGAGCTTGCAAGCGACAACGTGGCAGCGGTCGAGCAGGCTCTGCACTCACGCGATGAGATATACCTGCTGTTTATAATGCCTCGCGGCAATAATCTAAACAACAACAAAATCACCACGCGGAGCAGCGGTCGAGCTGGCTCAGCTCGAAAAAACACCCCGCCCATTGTTACGGACGGGGGTGATTGTAGAAGTCATTTTATGAAGCAAGTGTTTTGTTGAGACTGATAACCTTATGGCGTATCTTCTGCCACCTTTCATTATCGAGCTCACCTTTGAGTCCAAACCTGTAGACCTTGTCACCATGTACTACATTTACATAGTAAAGATTCTCACAGCCTGCAAAGGCGAACTTACCTATCTCTGTCAGAGATGAATGGATTGTCAGGTCACTGAGGTTCTGGCAGCCCCTGAATGCATACCACCCGAGATGCATGGTACTTTCAGGTATTTCAATACTCCTGAGGTTTTTACAGCCACTGAAAGCTGTATCAGAAATGACCTGAACAGTATCGGGAACGAGTATCCTGACAAGATTTGTGCAGTCGCAGAACGCCCCTTCGTCGATTATCCCTACATTATCGGGAATGAAGATCTCAGTAACGCCTTTTTCGTCCTTGTACCTTTTAAGTACGCCTCTTCTGATCTTGTAATTCATTAAATTTCTCCTTAATTGAATCTAACAGCGATCCATAATCCCCTGAACTCTTTTAGTTCATTATTATTATAGCACAAAAGCGACAAAAAGTCAATATACTGTCATTTCAATCTGCTACGATTCGTTAGAGTTGTACAAAAAAACTCTCCCCTCTTTGCGGGGGGAGTAAATTTCAACTATTTGTTTAAGCAACATCAGAGTATGATTTAGCTTAACTTATTCTATGGATTTAAGTGACTCTGCCATGTTGATCTGCTCTAATTTAAGCTCCATAAACAGGTCAACAATAAAGTTGAAAAGGAAAGTGAGAAGAAC
>CAMYYQ010000025.1 GCA_947303535.1 uncultured Ruminococcus sp. | reverse complement strand
AGCCCTTGAACACCTTTGCTCTCGGGTCGGACTGTGAATAGACAGCGTGTCCCATACCGTAGATAAGTCCTGCATGGTCAAAGGCTTCCTTATGGAGAAGCTTGCGGAGATAGCATTTTATCTCCTCTGCGTCAGTCCAGTCCTTGACGTTTTTCTTCATATCATCGAACATCATTGCTACCTTGATATTCGCGCCGCCGTGCTTAGGTCCTTTCAGCGAACCAAGTGCAGCAGCTATTGCAGAATAGGTATCAGTACCCGATGATGATACGACATGAACGGTAAATGTGGAGTTGTTTCCGCCGCCGTGCTCTGCATGGAGCACAAGTGCAAGGTCAAGTATACGGGCTTCCAGCTCGGTATACTTTCTGTCCTCACGGAGCATATACAGCAGGTTCTCTGCTATGGAAAGCTCGGGCTGAGGACTGTGTATGAAAAGGCTTCCGCCAAGTCTTGCGTATTTATATGCGTGATAAGCGTAGACTGATATGACAGGGAAAAGAGTTATAAGCTCTATGCTCTGTCTCAGTACGTTTGGTATGGATATATCATTAGCCTTGTTATCATAGGAATACAGCGCGAGAACGCTCTTTGCAAGAGTATTCATCATGTTGTCCGTTGGGGCTTTCATTATGACATCTCTCATAAAATTGGACGGCAGCTCACGGAATTCCGCAAGTATCTTCTTGAACTCTGCAAGCTCTGTCTCTGAGGGCATCTTTCCGAAAAGAAGAAGATACACGGTCTCTTCAAAGCCGAAACGCTTTTCTTTTATAAAGCCTTCTACTATATCTTCTACATCTATTCCTCTGTAGTATAATTTTCCGTCGCCGTGATTCGGCATACCGTCACCCATATCAAGCACTTTTATCGTACTTATATTGGTAAGTCCTGCTACTACACCATTGCCGTTTATGTCACGGAGTCCGCGTTTTACATCGTACTGAGTATATAACTCGGGGTCTATCCTGTAGCCGTCAAGTGACATATCTGCAAGACGGATTATTTCCGGAGTAAGTTCTGAAAATTTGTATCTCATGTATCGTCATCCCTTTCTTTTTACGATTATTAGCAACAATTATATTATAATTATCGTCTGCTCAATAACTAAAAATACACTTTATTTGTAGATATATTGAAAAATGAGCCAGGCATAAAAAAGTGATGCGCAAATTCTGTATTTTACATAGAATTTGCGCTCCCCGAACGCAGTTCGGAGCAATAACAGCCTCGGCGGCAGTTATTGAGTACACATTAATTATATTTGATTTCAAGAATTTTGTCAAGGCTCTACAAAATGTTATTTATATTTACAAGCCAAAATAATTATTTTGTCTGCATTTTTCACCCTTTTCTCTTGAAAAATGACAAGTATTATGGTAAAATATATTTATCGGTCTTTGACCGTTTCGGATAAAGGAGATGATCATTTGGAAGCTGTAGAATACAAATGTCCCAATTGTAACGCGGACCTGAAATTTAATCCTCAGACTCAAAAGCTGGACTGTGAATTCTGTCTCAGTTCTTTTACTGTCGATGAAATAAAGCAAGTATGCGCAAATACGGAAAACAGTATCCCTCCCGAGGCTGTTCAGCTGAAAGAGGATTTTGAAAATAATACCCACCTTTACCGCTGCAAAAGCTGCGGTGCGGAGATCATGGCTGACAGTGAGCAGACTGCTCTCTTCTGTTATTACTGCCATAACCCTGTTATCCTTTCGGGTAAAATGGGCGGCGAATTCAAGCCCGATAAGATCATCGGCTTCAAGCTCACAAAGGAAAACGCCATAGCAAGCTTTAAAAAATGGGTGAGCAAACGCTGGTTCGTACCCTCAGACTTCAAATCTGTGCAGCAGGTGGAAAAGCTCACAGGTCTTTATGTACCGTTCTGGCTGGCTGACTGCCATGTAAATGCTGACTACCGCGCTATCGGCAAGCAGGTGCGCAGCTGGACCTCAGGCAGCTACAGATACACGGAGACTAAGGAATTCCGTATAGTCCGTCAGGGACAGCTGGTCACAAGAGGCATACCTGCCGACGGTGAGACCAAGATAGAGGACCTGCTCATGGAGGCTATCGAGCCTTTTGATTACAATGAGCTCAAGGACTTCTCAATGTCCTACCTCAGCGGCTTCTATGCAGATAAATACGATGTGGATAAGGCTGCGGTGTTCCCGCGTATACGTGTACGCTCGACTCAGGCGTGTACTTCGCTCATAAACAGCACCATAAGCGGTTATGCTTCTGTTATTCCGTCTGTTCAGCAATACAACATAACAAATACAGACTGGCATTATACCATGCTGCCCGTGTGGTTCTTGTCCTACAATTACAAGGGCAAGATATACGAATTCGCTGTAAACGGTCAGACCGGAAAGCTTGCAGGTACTCCGCCTCTTTCAAAGGGTAAGCTTGCTCTCTTCTGCGCAGGTCTCGGACTTGCTATTGCAGGTATACTTACCGCTATAGGAGGTGCTATCTTATGATGAAAAGATTTATGGCTCTTATAGCTTCATGCGTTATATGCTTGTGTCTGCTGCCTTTGTACGGACTTGACGCTCATGCAGCCGATAACTACTATAAAGGCTGGGACGGAGACTGGCGATCCTCAAAGCTTATTGATAATGAATACGGCGGTTCCGGACTTTTCTCGCAGGATAATAAAAATACTCTCAATGAGAATATTCGAGCCTATTCAAGAGATCTGGAAATGAATATCATCGTATACATCGGCGGAAACCCTTTTTACAGCGATGATGATACAGAATGGTTCTGCAGAGATACATATACCGAAAACTTCGGCACGGATACCGACGGTGTTATCTATTATATCGACCTCTCGGGAAGCTCACCTGCAAGAGACTGTATCGCTACTTCAGGAAAGGCTATCCTGCTATATGAGAAATACAAGGAAGAAATTTTCAATCACCTTGACAATTATCTGCCTGCATCAGGTCAGCAGATAAGTGAACAGGACATATATGACGCAGTCAACTCGTTTCTTTCACAGCTGACTTACTACTCGGAAAACAAGCCCTCAAGTTTTACTTATTATCACGACAAAAAAACAGGCAAGTATTTTTACTACAAAAACGGCGAGCTTTATATAACAAAAAGCAAGCCTTTCACGCTCTGGCTGTATATATTCCTTGTATGTGCAGCTATAGGTGCTATCATAGGTCTTATCACCTACTTCGTGGCAAAAAGCAGATATAAATTCAAATCCAAGACCAATCCAAGCATTTACCTTGCGGCTGACGCAGTTCGTTTCACCGACCGCTCGGATACGCTCATTCGTTCATATGTTTCCAAGCATAAGATCGAGACCAGCAGCGGCGGAGGTTCACGCGGAGGAGGCGGCTTCAGCGGCGGTCATAGCAGCGGCGGCTTCGGCGGCGGCGTTCATCACAGATGATGTGCCGATAACATTCAAAAATTAAGTTAAAAGCTCCTGACAAAAGTCAGGAGCTTTTTGTTATCTGAGCTTGATTTTTATAGTGTCTGTTTTTACGCTTTCATATGTGTTTTTATTTACGATACTCAGTTTAAATTCAGCCTCTTTTACAGTCTCATACGATAATCCGTTCTTTTCAAGGTATGAATCAAGCATTTCTATAGAATCATTGGCTTTCTTGCCTG
This sequence comes from uncultured Ruminococcus sp., assembly GCA_947303535.1. The sequence continues at coordinate 5,139 of CAMYYQ010000025.1, read as the reverse complement.
CGCCGACTTCAACAAACGCAGGAGCATTTATCGTATATCCGTCTACAGAAAAATCATCGACTGTTATTGATACATCAGTGCTTGATTTATTCTCAAACATTAATTTGATATCTGTTCCAACATTCAGCGAAGCCGCTTCCATACCCAGATAGGTTATTTTTATATCGTCTTTATCGTATATTACCGTTTCTGCCGTAACCTTTTTGCTTTCGCTTTTCTTTTCGTCATCTTTGATCGCATCATCTACCGCTTTGCTGCATGAACCTACAACTGCTATTATTATAGCTATTATTATACCGAGCAGTATAAGCGGTATCAAACAGCCTAAACTCATTCCCTGTTTCTTTCCGCAGGTAGGACATACCTTTGCGCCTTTTTTCATCTCAGATTTGCAATGCTTGCATAATTTGGTCGCTGAGTTATCTTTCATAATATTTCCCCCTAAAAAAAATAATTTTTATCCCGTATTGGGATAATTTTATTATACCAGTTTGGTATAATAATGTCAATAAAGATGAAAAAAATTATATCTTTATGACAAATCAGTCAATAGGATTTTGGGAAATTTGCTATGAGATTAAAAGAACTCCGCAAACGCAAGGGTATGACACAGCAAAGACTTGCAATAGAACTTGATATGAACCAGAACACGATAAGCCGCTATGAAAGCGGTGAACGCGAAGCCGATTATCAGACACTTATTCGTATTGCTGATTATTTCAATGTATCCATTGATTACTTGCTCGAAAGAACCAATGATCCAACATTTTTGCCATAATGACAAGGGCGCACACTGTGCGCCTACATATTTACATTGTAAGACACGGACTGCCAAAGGCAGCCCCTACAGCGCGCTTATGTTGCGTTGTGAGCAAGGTGCGGACGACCAATGGTCGTCCCTACAAATCAACGGATATTTTCTCGGGTGAGCGGAACTCGCCCCTACAATTTTTTGCAACAATCCCGAAAGCGGGACGTCGAGGACGCCAGCCCCTACAGCGCAGAGCCTGCGCCCCCCTTGCTCGTCCGTGTATCATCAAAAGGACAATTGCTTCTCGACACGGGGGATATCATCGTAATTGATGGGTGCCCGAGGGCGGGCTCCCCTACAAATAAAAAAGCTCCTGACCAGTGTCAGGAGCTTTTTAAATTATGCGTTCATACCAAGCTCGATAGCCTTGAAGTTGTTAGGGATAAGTGCTGCCTTTTTAGGCGGTACTACCTTTTCAATAGCCTTCTGCATTGTCTCAAGTGAGCAGATATTTGTCTCCTTGAGGAGCTTGCCGAGAAGGATAATGTTCGAGCCGCCCTTGAGCTCGTTATCATCAGCCATCTGCTGTGACGGGATACCGTGAAGCTCGATGTCTGTTCTGTCTGTATCAGGCTCGATCATTGTGCTGTCGAAGAATACCTTACCGCCGGGACGTACACAGCTTACAAACTTGTCGAATGAAGGCTGGTTCATAGCGATGAGGAGATGTGGTGTGAGTACGAGCGGTGAACCGATAGGATCATCGGAGATAGTAACTGAACAGTTACAAGTACCGCCTCTCATCTCAGGACCGTATGAAGGAAGCCATGAAAGCTCCTTATTGTCCATAAGTCCGCAGTATGCAAGTATCTTTCCTGCGAAAAGGATACCCTGTCCGCCGAAGCCTGCAAGAAGGATCTCTGTAGTAGCCATTAATCGTTACCTCCTTCTGTCTTGGGGAATACTCCCTCTTCAACGTCCTTGTATACGCCGAGAGGATAGTAGGGGATCATTTCGTCCTGAAGTCTCTTGATAGCGTCAAGAGGAGCAAGTCCCCAGTTTGTAGGACAAGTTGAAAGTACCTCTACGATAGAGAAGCCCTTTCCTGCCTTCTGGTTCTCGAATGCCTTGCGGATAGCCTTCTTTGCAGCCTTGATGTGTGGTACACTGTCAACTGCAACACGCTCAGCATATGCTGTACCTGTAAGTGTTGAGAGCATCTCACATACCTTTACAGGATAGCCTGCAAGCTCAGGGCTTCTTCCGAAAGGTGTTGTCTGTGTAACCTGTCCAGGAAGTGTTGTAGGAGCCATCTGACCGCCTGTCATTCCATAGATAGTGTTGTTGATGAAGATAACGACGATGTTCTCGCCTCTTGTTGCAACGTGAACTGTCTCAGCAGTACCGATAGCAGCAAGGTCGCCGTCGCCCTGATATGTAAATACGAACTTATCAGGATTTGTACGCTTTACGCCTGTAGCTACAGCAGGAGCACGTCCGTGTGCAGCCTCGATCATATCACAGTTAAAATAATCATACGCCATTACAGAGCAGCCAACAGGACATACTCCGATAGTATCGCCCTCGATGCCCATTTCGTCGATGACTTCACAGAGTATTCTGTGAACTATACCATGTGTACAACCAGGGCAGTAATGTGTAGGAATGTCAATAAGTGACTTTGGTCTTTCAAATACTACAGCCATCAGAGAGCACCTCCCATTCTCTTGATCTCGCCCAGCACCTCAGCAGGTGAAGGGATTACGCCGCCTGTTCTTCCGAAGAACTCTACAGGCTTTGAGCAGTTGATAGCAAGCTTGATATCCTCTATCATCTGTCCCATTGACATTTCTACGCTGAGAAGCTTCTTAGCGTTCTTAGCAGCCTCGTTGATCTCCTTTACAGGGAATGGCCACAGTGTCTTAGGACGGAAGAGACCAGCCTTGATGCCCTGTGCTCTTGCATCGTTTACAGCAGACTTTGCAACTCTTGCTGTTGCACCGAATGCGCATACGAGTATATCACAGTCCTCTGTGAGGTAAAGCTCTGCTTCTGTCTCTGTTTCCTTGATTATCTCGTATCTCTTGTAACGGTCAAGGATAGAATTTTCAAGCTCGTCAGGCTTAAGATAAAGTGAGTTGATGATGTGATGCTCTCTCTTCATCTTATGTCCGTTTGCAGCCCAGCCGCTCTTATCGTAAGCTTCGGGGTTGATCTCAGGGAATGTAACAGGCTCCATCATCTGTCCGAGAAGTCCGTCTGCAAGGATCATTGCAGGCATACGGTACTTGTCAGCACGGTCGAAAGCCTTTACAACGTAGTCTACCATTTCCTGTACTGATGCAGGAGCATATACGAGGAGCTGGAAGTCGCCGTGACCGAGAGCCTTTGTAGCCTGCCAGTAGTCAGCCTGTGAGGGCTGGATACCGCCGAGACCGGGGCCGCCTCTCTCTACGTTGATGATTACAGCAGGAAGATCTGATCCTGCGATATATGATACACCTTCACTCTTAAGTGAGATTCCGGGTGAAGATGATGATGTCATTGCACGAACACCTGTTGATGCTGCGCCGAGAACCATGTTGATAGCAGCGATCTCGGACTCTGCCTGTAAGAATACGCCGCCTGCCTTATGCATACGCTTTGCCATATAAGCGGCAAGCTCTGTCTGAGGAGTGATCGGGTAGCCGAAGAAGCATTTACAGCCTGCTCTGATAGCAGCCTCTGCCAGTGCCTCGTTACCCTTCATAAGATTTCTTTCCAAAGCTAAACAGCTCCTTTCAACGAATATAGATTATTTTTGAATAACGATAGCACAGTCAGGACACATTGTTGCGCACATTGCACAGCTTATGCAAGCTGACTGGTCGGTACACTCTGCATAGAAATAGCCCTTCTTGTTACGGTGCTCCTTCTGAAGAACAACGATCTTCTTAGGACAGGCAGCTGTACACAGTCCGCAGCCTTTGCAGCGTTCAGTTATTACTGTCATTTTTTCCATACACCTTTCGCTCCTTTCAATCAATTCATAATTCACAATTCATAATTCATAATTTATGCGTCTTGTGAACCGATCGGCATTTCCGAACATATTCCAACAATTATGCATTATGCATTATGAATTATGCATTTTTAAGATCAGCCCCAGACGGGCTTTACATATATCTTAGCCGAAAAGACATCGGGCTTGTCTGAAAGCTTTGCGATGTCCTCGGGATATACCGTATACTTAACGGGAAGTCCTGTGAGCCTTGAAGTCTCTTCCGCAAAGCTGCGGGACTGCTCTATTATCTCAAGACTTGTCTCACATCCGAGATTGGTATTATTTATGATAGCGGTATGCTTCATACGTGCAGCCGCCTCTATCTCATACATCAGCTTTGTTACCTCTTCCGCTGTATTGGTAAGGTATCTGCGCTGATTTATGACGTAATACATCTCGATACTGTCCTTGAACTGCTCAAGATCATCGGCATAGCGTCCAAGTGCAACAGCACCTGCGTCGTCGCCGCCTACGTCTATTATAAGGCAGTCCTCGTCCATAGCAAGCTCGACTACATCGAACTGTATCGACGGGATATCGAGATTGCTCCTTGCAAAATCGGGAGCGATGAGCCTTATGCCCTTTTCCTCGAAAAGGTCGCGGAAATCCGCTGTTCGGAAATATGGGTTTACTATATCAAGATCGACTATGGCAGCAGTCTTGCCCTCGGCTGCGGCTTTTACCGCAAGATTTACCGAGAAATTGGTCTTTCCGCTTCCGTAATGACCTGTGATTATCTTAATATTCTTCATAAATATCCTCTTGGCTTGTTTGTGAAAAATCCTACAACTTATATTATACCACTTTAAATAATCAATTGCAAGTGGAATTTTTAACATTCAACTGTCAGTTTTTTGTATAAGCAGGCAAAAGCCCCGACTTTATGTCGGGGCTTTTGCCTCAATTATAGAATATATCGTACATATTCTTATAATAAGGTGCCGAGCGTGGGGTAATATCATTGATCCGCCAGTCATTGTATTCGGGATCAAGTACAAAGCTTACCTGTGCGCATGAACAGTTCTCCAGATCAGGAAAATCTGATGCACCTCCATAGTATTCTGTAATATACGCTGTAAACGACGTGTCTGTCTTATTAGCTATGATAACAGGATAATCGTCCGAATATACAGGCGGAACATATCCCTTTCCACCCGAAGGTGCGAACATATACAGCTTTCCGCGGTATTCTATATATGAGCCTATTTTACTGCTGTCAAGATATCCGCCGACTTCAATATCGTCAAGTCCTGTTTTGCAATGCTCATTGAACGATGTATATACAAAGCAGTTCTCGCTATACGCGCTCCTTACATACTGTTTCAGTTCATCATACGAGCTGAAA